>NZ_JAUBQU010000214.1:0-5610 GCF_036701435.1 Microcoleus sp. Pol12A5 | reverse complement strand
AGCGACGAGCAACCCAAAGCCTCAATGAACTCCTTGAGATTGATTTCCTTGTTGCCCAGTTTGCTTTCGAGCGCCGTGAATTCATTCTTCACAACATACGGGTTGATGTCGCGCTCAAAAATTTGACGGTAAGCAGCTTGAATTAAAGTTTTCAAAGCTACTTTGTCCGAAGTATTCGTCAGCTTGAACACCTTAGTTTGTTCGCGCCGCTTGCTGACACCTTGAGCGAGGCTATTTTGTAACTCGAAATCGCCCCGATCGAGCGCAGTGCCGAGTTCGATAAACCGAGGAGTTTCTGGCGTCTGAGCTTGGACATTTTGCTCAGCGACGGAACCCGATCGCATCGTCCGCATCGACAAACCACCGGGAGTTACATAGCGCTCGTAGGGCACTGTATCTTCCCCGAAAGCTTCGTTGTACTCCGTGCTGTCCAGGATGCTATCGACGAGCGCGTAGAAACCCTTCTTAGCGCAAATGTCAAAGTAAGCGTTCATTTCCTGACGGCCGTAGGTAGGGCGTCCCAGGAGTCGGCGGTGAATGTACTCGATCGCCTTACAAACGTAGAGCTTGCTCCAGTACATATTGCGGAACACGTCCGACTTCGCCAACATCCGAATAAACTCGCGCATCGGAATCTCGCCGTTTTCCAGCTTAATTTCCGCTACCTTTTGGCGCTGGCCGTCGAACACATCGCGACCGAACACTTGCAGGTAAGCTGCCCGAATCACCGCTTGGGTGGAACTTTCGGTATATTTGACACTGGAAGCATTGCTGTAGCTGCTGGAGACACCGCGGGCAGTTTTCTTGGAAGCAACATAGTTGCTCGGTAACTGGTCTAATTTAAAGACCTTGGGACCCAGAGAACCAGGAGCAGCACCGCGAGCCGCCGGATTGCTCAACTGATTGTCAATCCCCGCACCTTGACGGATCAGGATGCGGCGAGTGTCTTTGCCGAAGGGAGCCGGACGGCTCTTGGGGTTGCGAGTTTCTTTAGGGAAAATCGCGCCGAACTGAATTTCTAAGGGGTCATTGCCAACACCGTAAACGTGCTGGTCTGGCAGAGGCTGGTTGTAGCCGGCAAACAAGGTGATGAACTGAGGAACCTTGCGGAACGGAGCGCTGAAATTGAACAAATCAATTTGCGGGCCCCAGTTGCGACACTCCTGAGCTTCTTGGCCCAAACCGCGCAGGTAAGGCACTGTTTCTTCGCCGAAGTAATCGGAATATTCCTGGGAATAGACCATCGCGTCTACGAGGGCTGGCAGGCCGCCTTTGCTGACGATCGCAAAATACTTGCTAAATTCCTCCCGCGAGCTCAAACCGCGGCCTAGGAAGTGACGGGCGGCAAGTTCTACAGCGCGGCTGTTGACAAACGGCTCGTAGAATTGCTGACGGTACAGAGGAGATTTACCAAGGCGGCGAATAAACTCTTTCATCGAGATTTCGCCATTTTTGACCTTGGATTCCAAGTCAGAAATGCTTTGGCTGTATGCGCGGCTAATGTCGCGCTCGAATACTTGGCGGTAAGCTGCTTTGATTACTTCTAGCTTTTCTGCCGAAGACAGACCGGTTTTCATGACGAATTTCGATCGCCGCTCGGCTGCGTTGAAGTAGATTTGAGGCAGTTGCAGACCTTGCTGGTCGTTGCTTTCGCGCTGCCGCACCTTGTCTGAAGGTGTGGGAGCTTTGAATTCGGTAATTGCTACGTCGAAATACTGTCCGACGATCGCCGCGGCCTCTGCATTGTTTCTGAAATAGCCCAAAGATGCTGCCTTCATTTCCTGCATTGCCACAATTGTGGCCGCTGAAGAGCAAGCATTTTCGATGATTTCCCGCAATCCGCGCACGTTCACCGAAATAATGTTCGGGTCGCCAGCTACGATCGCGTAGGTGATGTAGCGCAAAAACCAGCTCAAGTCGCGCAGAGATTTGGTCATGTTGCCCGGGCCGTAGCGCGAGACATTGATCGGCTGAAATCCTGCTGGGATTGGGCCGCTGTAGCCGCCACCGTTGCCCGAAAACAGATTTCCCAGCCCCAAGAACCCGCCGCCACCGCCGTTGCCGCCAGCGCGGCTTTCTACGTAGGTGACATTTCCCAGTTTCATGCCTTCAGAGACATTCGCCGAGCCGCCGCGAGCCGCGCCTGCTACAGCCATCGCAGGTTCTTGTGGTCTTTCCAAAAATGCCAGCGGGGAACCGCCGGTAAAAATCCGGTTGGCTGCGCGGGATACTATCAGTTCCGAGTTTTGGGTCAGCGTCGCAGAGATATCGATCCGAAGAGCCCCGGAACTGAAATAACTTGCTAGTTCGCTGAGTTCGCCCCGCTGTAGAAAGCGGTCTTGCTGTTCTGCTTGCGAAATTGTTGCGACCGGTACAGTTTGATATAGTTGCGGACGCGCAACCGAGCTTCCACCACTTGCCTTTACAGTCATTAGACTCCTTAGCTCCCTATCCAAATAGTTGCAGCATTTAACCAGACTAACCTTGCCTTCTGATGCAGGTCAAAGTAGGTATTTTTGCTTTGTTTACTTTTTGCCTTTACCTGTCACGAGGTTCGGGCGCGCTTACTTTCTTAGATTAAAATGTTTTGGTTTCATCTTTCTGCCTGCGGGGAAATGTCCGATCCGAAGGCAGGCACGGGGTACTCCCTCCGCTGCGATCCGCCGGTATACCCGTGGAAAAAAAGACTCGGCAGGAGAGTTGCCTTTGGGCGATTGCAGCCAGTGCCTTGAATTAAAGGAAAAGAAAATCAAAAATTTTCTTCTGCCTGTTTCGGGGCTTTTGACTTTCTGCGGAAAGACGCCTCCGCTTTACCCGACAGTTCAGCGGTGGGCTATTGACAGTCCTTGTTTGTTAAAAAGCCTGTCGAGATTTATTGTATAGATTTAAGAGAGCTTATATGAGAAAAAATGATAAGTTTTATTACGCAGAAGCTGTCAGGGCTTGGCTATCAGGGGTTGGTCGATCGCCCGATCCCTCTGTTTGAGGCTTGCCCAACGCCAGCGAAGCGACACTTTGGTTGCGAGTAACGAAGCATTAGAAGTGCATGGCGTAGCGCTGTTACCCCGTAGCTACTGACAACCAATCTCAAAACCCACGCACTATTACCTCACCTATGGATACTACGCCTGATATCAGTGCTGCCGTGCGGCGGCTTTACGATACTTTCCCTTTCCCGCCCGATCCTTTGTCAGATGAACCGCCCCCTGGGTACAACTGGCGCTGGAGTTGGCCTGATGCTTACAATTTTTGCACCGGCCAAAAGCCGCCAAAACTAGATGTTCGGATTTTAGATGCTGGCTGCGGCACTGGTTCGAGCACCGATTATCTGATTCACCTCAATCCTGAAGCTTCGGTGACGGCGATCGACCTGAGTGAAGGTGCTTTGAAGGTAGCACAAGAACGCTGTCGGCGATCCTCTTCGAGGGCTTCGCTAACGGGAGCGCGGGAAGCTGATTTCCGCCACCTCAGCTTGTACGATGCGGCCGAGTTAGAGGGCGAGTTTGATTTGATCAACTGCGTGGGCGTGCTGCACCACTTACCCGATCCGATCCGGGGCATTCAAGCGCTGGCGGCGAAGTTGGCGGCGGGCGGTTTGATGCACATTTTTGTGTATGCTGAGCTCGGACGCTGGGAAATTCAACTCATGCAAAGGGCGATCGGACTTCTCCAAGGCCCGCAAAAAGGTGACTATCCCGATGGTGTCAAAGTCGGCCGTCAAATCTTTGCTTCTTTACCAGAAAACAACCGTCTTGTCAAGTACGAAAAACAGCGTTGGGCAGGAGAAAATCAGCGAGACGAATGTTTTGCTGATATGTACGTTCACCCGCAGGAAATTGACTACAATATTGAGACTTTGTTCGAGTTAATTGATGCTTCGGGATTGGAATTTATCGGTTTCTCAAATCCGGGATATTGGCAGTTAGAAAGACTTTTGGGCAAAGCACCGGAATTGATAGAAAGAGCTCAGGGTTTGACGGAAAGAGAGCTTTATCGATTAATTGAATTGTTGGATACGGAAATCACTCATTACGAGTTTTTCTTGGGCAAAAAGCCTGTTAATAAAATTGATTGGTCGGACGATCGGGCACTTTTGGCGGCAATTCCAGAGTTGAGTGGTTGTATGCACGGTTGGCCTAGTCAACAAGTGTTTGATTGCAATTATCAATTGGTCAATTTGTCAAGTGCTGAATTTGAGTTTTTGCAAGCTTGCAATACCAAAACTGTGGGAGAGATTTTGGCGGATGTGGAGATGGGATTGGATGAAGTGCGATCGATCTTGTCAAAACAGCTAATTTTGCTAACACCCGGTAAAATCTAAGGGCGGGCAAGATGCCCAACTCCTACTCCCCACAATCTAATTAGCTTTTTGTGGAACAGGCATCTTGCCTGTTCTTTGCTCGGAGTATAATTTCTGTTAAATTCCCAATTAATCAAGGTTTTACAGTTGGAGGATTAACAGCCGTAATTTGTGAATAACGAGCGAAATCAGCAATGTTAAAAGTTAGGATATGAGTTAAACCATGAACTAGCATAGCAGCAACTAGCCGCGCATTTTGTATCTACGAGAAACGGCATTTAACCTCTGTCTCCATAAATGATCTCTCTGCTAATAGCTTCATCTGAAAGAGTGGGGAGATTTATGGTACGATGAATGTCAACCCATTCTTGAAATGCTATTGACCATTCTGTTGGGGTAGCTGTTTCATAAAATGGAGGTTGTTGAGGTTCAATTAGCTGTTTGAGCATCGCATCTAGTAATGGTTTAATCTGATCCGCCGTGCGGTTGGTGATTTTTCCCAAAACTTGAGTAATCGTCTGTATCTCTTGTTCGTGAGATTGCTGAAGATTGTGCAGCATAATTATCCTTGAGTGCAAGTTTTTGGGTTGACGATAACAAAATTGATCGCACTTTTTAAATTGATTTTAATATTATAACTGTAGCGCAAAGCCTAGGAAGTAGGCGATTGCTCGTTCCCAGGCTCCAGCCTGGGAACCAGTTAATCCTGGATGCACGTACTAGGATTTTCTGTTATTGCGAACGTAGTGAAGCAATCTCAAAGCTGACGCACCTTTCCCAAATCCCAAATCCGAAATGGATTGACACAGGCCCCCGTCTGCGGCTACGCTTTGAAGTTAGAGGTTGCTTTGCTTGTAGAGGAAGTAGCCCGCGTCGCCCAAAAATCTAGTTGCACTGCCCAAAGCTGTTGGTAGCAGCAATGGACAGCTCACCGCCAAACTGGGACAAGCAGTCTGGAGGCTAACGGAGTATGATAACACTCTCTGTAGCCGCCCTGCTATGCGTTGAAAAGCGGGGCGGCTGGGTTTTTGGGTTTTTCTAGAAAACCTAAAACCAGGAGAACATAATTATGTCACAGGAATTCTTGCCTGACGACAACAAATTTGCACGACCAAATGACGACTCAGCAGCAGAATCGGAACAGGATGTGGTTTGTGTAACGGTGACAGGTTCGCCCAAGGGTGTCAGGGAAACCATACTCACTTTGTACCGCCTGGGATTTGCCCAAGTGGGCGATTGGAGTCCCCTACAACGTGCAGCTAATCCGAAGCAAGTGATGAGTGTGCTGATTCGCCGTCGGAAGCGCAAAG
>NZ_JAUBQU010000213.1:0-5637 GCF_036701435.1 Microcoleus sp. Pol12A5 | reverse complement strand
TATTTCTCTGATAAACATCATATGAAACTGTAATTAACTCATAATTTTGCCGCAAATATCATTATACTATGTATTTGCGTAATTAATTCTGTCTGACTACTTAAACCATATATTTCTTGTACCACCTCCTTTGGTCTTTGAGAACGAATATGAGTTTTTCGTCCTACGTCCTAATAAATGTACTTTCAGTTCATCAATTGTATTCTCCACTTCCCAACGTTGATGATATTCACAGGCAAGTAACTGGGCAGTAAATTTTTCTGCTTCCAATAAGCTGGTAATTAAACGATATCTAATTTGTGCTTCGGGGCGGTCGTAATTCTCAATTGTGTACTCAATTACTCTTACTTTTATTGGCTGAAATCCTTTTTTTCTTAATTTGCCCGATGGATAAATCCAACTCAAATATGAACCATCATCTAATTGTGTTTCGTTTAAGAATTTAACGTTGGATGGAATTCACACTCTTCTACTCACAACCTTTACTTACTGTAGCTTCTACCATCGCATAAGAATGTAAGCCTCTATCCCACATCAATAGCATTTCCGGCGTTACTGAGCGTAACAACTTTAACGCTCTTACTCTTTCTCCCATTTTATATGGACACATTAAGGCATCAAATATTAAATGTGTTCCTGCCTCTACTAAAATCACTAATCTAGCGGGAACGCAGCTCTCGTACCGGGACGGCTACCCGGACGACCAAAAACCCTAGCATTTTCATCACTGTCTGGGATATCTAAGCAGGTTCCGTCTATCACTACGACTCTGAGTTCGTTGATAAAAGCTCCTAGTATTTCAACTGTAGCCATTGGTCGCACTAATGAATGAAACAACTGTCTCATTACGCCTCCTCCTAATTTTTGTCTGGCTTGAGTAATTGCCGATTTACACGGAAATCGCCAATATCTACCAACTTTTATCCATGCTTCATTAAGACCATCAATTAAATTTTTTAGTACATCCCGCATTGAATCTTTCGACCACAGACTCATGGCGATTACCAGACACACTACCAGTTGTGCTGGCAGGGCGCGATGACGTTTCTCTTCAGCCTTCGTTTTAGTAATCGCCTGTTCGATTGCAGTAGCTGGAATAGCCATTTCTATTGCTTTGAATATCTCCTTACTTGGGATTTTGGGAGATAAAAAGTGAGAATTCTTTGAGATGCACGCTAACTTGCTCTCCCTTTTTGGAAACAATACCTAATTTACCACGGTTTGAGCCTTAACTGAACCGTATTGCATTATACCCCTCTTTTGTCACTCTAAACAGAGTCTTATAGAACAAAATCTCTCAAACCTGAGCTGGGTCTATGGTTAAGCCTCGCCAAGCTGATTCAACCTTGAAATTGATTGATGAGTATTGTCGGTATTACAGAAATCTGTTTTCAGAAGTCAGAAGCTTTGAAGCTTTTACACACCTTCATGCGGGTAGAATTTCGGATATTAAACGTAAGACACTACCAGCCATTTCAGAGATAATGGGGCTAGAAAATGCTCAAGGGCTGCATCACTTTCTTACTCAATCACCCTGGGAGGATCAAGCCATGAGAAAGCAAAGGCTAGAATTAATTTTAAGAATTGTTAAAGCTCGAAAAATCGTTATCATCATTAATGAAACAGGAGATCCAAAGAAGGGAAAAGCTACCGATTATATAGCTAGACAATATTTAGGGCGACTTGGAAAAATTGACAATGGCATAGTGGCTGTGGTGATCTATGATCTAGTAGATGGGTTAACTTTCCAATTAATGTTTGAAATTTATAAACCTAAAGAACAACTTAAACTAAAGGATAGTTACCTAGGGCTTGCTGAATAATCGAGCGCATATTGCGTGGCCTGGGTTTCGCTCGCGCGATCGAGAATAGAAGTGCAAGATAAACAGGTAAAATAGCTCAAAACCGGTGCATCACCACCTGCGATCATGTACAAAAAAGCTGAGTTTGCCTCCAGCCCCCCATCCGAGTTTGAACTGCCTTTCGGAGGAAGGTTGTCTGCTGACAACCGTTGGGTAAAAATGGGCGAACTAATCCCGTGGTCGGAATTTGAATCAGAATATGCAGCAAACTTTCCCACAGAAAAGGGCTTAAGGGCCAAATCATTTCGGATGGCATTGGGAGCATTAATTATCAAAGAAAAATTAGGAATTAGCGATCGCGAAACAGTCGAACAGATCCGCGAAAATCCCTATATGCAATACTTCATCGGTCTATCAAGCTACAGCAATGAACTCGCATTTGATCCATCCCTATTAGTACATTTTCGGCAACGAATCAGTCCCAACCTAATTAATAAAGTCAACGAGCGCATGGTCGAAAAAATGCGCTCCATCACCCAAATCAAACAAAAAAAAAAGGATTCGGATGCCAAAAATGAGTCCCCCAATCGCGGAAAGTTGATCGTAGATGCAACGTGCGCCCCAGCCGATATTAGTTATCCGACCGACTTAGGATTATTAAACCGAACCCAAGTTCATAGAGAAAAAATTATAGACATCCTGTATAAACAAATCAAAGAAAAAATCCATAAACAACCCAGGACCTACCGTAATTTAGCAAGAAAAGACTACTTAGCAGTAGCGAAACAAAGACGACCCACCCGCAACAAAAGAAGACAGGCAATTAAAAAACAACTTCAATATATCAAAAGAAACCTAGCTCATATTGAACAGTTAATCGATTCAGGTGCGAGCCTAGAATGTCTGAAGAAAAAGCAATATAAAACCTTGCTATTCCTCACAGAAGTAGCTCGCCAACAGCAATGGTTATTTGACAACGATAAACAGAGTATTGAGGATAGAATAGTAAGTTTAAGCCAACCCCACATTCGTCCCATAGTCAAAGGAAAAGCCGGAAAAAGTGTAGAGTTTGGAGCCAAACTATCAGCCAGTTGTTTTGAAGGATATGTATTTTTAGACCGGATGAGCTGGGACAAATTTAACGAATCAGGGGACTTAAAAGCCCAAGTAGAAGCATATCATAGGTTCACAGGATATTATCCAGAATCAGTTCATGCCGATCGCATTTACCGAAATCGGCAAAACCCAGCACGGTGCAAAGAAAAAGGAATTAGAATCAGTGGGCTACCCCTAGGAAGACCAAGAGCAAATGTGAGTAAATCAAAAAAGAAGCAAGCCTTGGAAGATGAGAGGATTAGAAATGCGATAGAGGGCAAATTTGGGCAAGGAAAACGAAGATTCGGTCTCAATCGAGTGATGGCAAAACTTGATAATATATCTGCTACAGGTATCGGCTCAATAAGTAGGGGTAGCAGAGAAAAAAAAGTAAGCAGAGTACACAAAGTGTCATAAAATAGGACACATGACGCAAAAGATTATTTCAGAAGATAAGTCATCCTTGAAGATACTGCAAACCATCGACCCAAAAGGTATTGCAGACGAATCCATGCGTCACACAGTAGAGATATTACTGAACCTAATAGAGCAATTAGAATTAAAAGTCAAAGACTTGGAATCAGAGAATCAACGGTTAAAAGATGAAAATAACCGATTGAAGGGAGAACAAGGAAAACCAGACATCAAAGCCAAGTCCAAAGGATTCAAAAGTCAGCACTCATCAGAAAAAGAGCGAAAAACGCCAAAAAAGCATAGCAAACGCAGTAAGAACGCCACGATTAAAATAGATCGAGAAGAAATACTAGAATATCCCACAGACCAACTGCCAGCAGATGCAGAATTTAAAGGATACGAACAAGTAATCATCCAAGATATCAGCTTGGCAACCGACAACATATTATTCCGCAAACACAAATATTACTCACCCTCAGTTGGGAAAACTTATGTAGCAGAATTACCATTAGGCTACGAAGGAGAATTTGGACCAGGCATAAAAGCCTTAATAATCAGTTTGTACGCTAGGTGGCAATATGAAGCAAGGCAAACTACTAGATTTTTTTAGCAGATTGAGGTATTTCCATCTCAGCCGGTTATTTATCTAACCTGTTAATCAAAAACCACTTCCTTTTTGAAACCGAGAAAAAAGAAGTTTATGATTCAGGACTAGCAAGTAGTCCTTAGCAACACTTCGACCTGACGGGGTAACAACCCCGTTAAAACATAGACTGAATCAAGGACATAGCTCTCATACCCTTCTGAAAAAATGGCAATTTATTAGGTCTTATTTTCATTAATTTAACAACTATTTCCTGACAATATTCTATGCCTAATACCCAGGATTGACCCGATAATCCAATCCAAAAGCTACTATGCCGAGCTACAGTTCGCCCACTTTCTGTGAGCCGTGAGCCGACACACATATTTTTGAATGCCCATTCTTTTAATTTTGTCTCCTTGAAAAATAGCGCAAGTATAAGCAAAAGCTATTAATAAAATCAAGGTTTTTAAGCGCTCGTCACAAGCGTGACTTTTTTCGAGGTTATAGCCTCCTGTCTTGCAATCTTTGAACATAGCTTCGCTCCCACTTCGACATCTAAATGTAGCCACAGCTTCTTTTAAAGTTCCTACATTTGTGAGGAGATACCAACCTTCCTCTTCAACATGACCTTGATATCGACGCTTCCAATAACCTGCGATATCAAACTTGCCAAACCCTGTTTGCTTCGTCACTTTAACATCCCTAAAATAAAAGCTAGTACCTGGCATCAAACCCAACTCACTCAATCGCTTATATTCTTTACCTGCTTGTTCAATATATCGCCCCTTTTGTATTCTTAAAACAAACCTTACATTCTTATCACACAGCCATTTTCTCAGCTTGACACTCCCAAATTCGCGGTCTCCTATTATCACAAATTTATATTTATTTAACAAGGTCAGGATTGGACCAATCAATCTTTTTTGATCTTGGATATTACTACATCCTTTTTTCGGTAAGATTTGCCAGTATAATGGTAATGCTCTCCGCTGAAATATCAGGTTGAGGACAAAAATATTTTTGTCCCGCCACTGCGTTCTATCAATGGCAACTCTCCACTATTTTTGCTGGTTAACTTTAGTTCTTAAAATGTATTTAATCAGGGGAAACCACAGCTTCTAAACATTGAGAATCGGTAGCTTCAAAAATCTTTGAATCCCTCGTCGCCTGCTCTCAAACAAAATTGGATAAGGCATTAATGTTGCCAGGGATTCAATGCTCACTTGTTTCTTGATTTGAAGCAGAAAAATTAAAATACGAGCGGGTTAAGTATTCTGCTTGTTTCAGTTGTTTCTGGAAACAAATTTGGTAAAATGGAGGTAACATTTTCTATAGATGGGGTTGTTTAACGATATTGACCCCATCTTTTTTTACCATAAATCGGTCAAACCTTTGTTAGCTATGGGTTTTAACGGGTTTATCACCCCGTCAGCACTTCGACCAAACTGGTGCGCGTGTAGGTGGAGTAAACCATACTACCAATATCATCTGCAACCCTTTATATACAGTCTACTTTACAACAGCGAATAAAGACAGATTGACTGTCCTGAAAGGATTACAGCCAGGACGAGAAATAGAATTCCTGGTGAATCCACTTACATTCTCACTAATTCAGGACTTCAAAATCCCGACTAAATGGCAGAATGCTCTCAAGCTATTACCTCCAGGGTAAACGCATCTAAATTAAGTTGACATAAAATCATATTTGTGCCTGAGTTATTCTCTGAAAAAACCCTTCTT
>NZ_JAUBQU010000051.1:0-44510 GCF_036701435.1 Microcoleus sp. Pol12A5 | reverse complement strand
TTTAAGGATTCAATGGATAAAGGTTTTTCGGTGTTCAGCCAGGGGTAGTTTCCGGGGAATTCTGGTGCTCTGACGCGAGGCATGGCATCTCCTGGGTAGGATGTGAATGATTTTTTTACTTCTTTAATTTAGCGGGAAGTTTAGCGACATGGGGAAAAAGCGGGTTAAACCTGGGCTTTTGGAGACAGCCAAGATGGCTGTGGCAAAAGAGGGGGGCGAGGGATGCGATCGAGCCTCACTGTCCTTGTTGAGTATAAATACTCAAAAAATTACTCTTTAATTAACATCTAAAAATCTTAGCCAAGATGCTTGACATTCCTGGAGGGCAAGCTTAAGCTATGTCTAGGAACCTTAGCCAGGACTTGTGGAAATTAGCAAATGTCCAAAATTATCTACGATGTCATCCAACGTTTTGAGGTAGAAGACGGCGTACCCCGTCTGATTTCAACCAATATTCAAGTGATTGAAGGTGGCGAAGATTTAATGTCTTCGGCTGCAATTTTACTCAAGCAAATGGGCTTCTATGACAAGTTTGAGGAGAAGCGAACATCTCAATATATAGGGTACAGACTTAAAAACCCCGGGAAAGGAGATAAGCGTTATCAACTTGTTTTAGCTCAGCGGAAAGAGGATTTGTGTATTTGTGTACCTCAAAAAATTTTAGAAAAACACATCTTAGAAATAAACTTCTATAACTTTGTGGGTAACTACAGTGATATCGATTTTGAAATGATAGTTGTCTGTCGTTTGTGGGTGTTACCTAGTCAAAAAGAAAATTTTTTTAACACCCTCAAATATAGAAATGAATTAAGTCACATGATTTCTAGCCATACAGTAGCAGGAAAAACTGGTTTACGACATCCATATAAAAGTAGTGAATACATTCAATATCTCGCCGATTTTCAGATAGATACTGCTAATTTGGCCGACAATAAAACTTATGTCTTATTAAGTAACGATAAACTGTTTCCCTATACATGGCAAGCATCTATAAATTGTCCCGAAGTTCTTAAAGAATTCATCAATTACTTTGGTAAAGTCATAATGGAGCAAAACAAATGTCTGTAAAAGCCAAAAGACTTGTCAACCCTTACGAAGAAAGAATGCTCGAATTTCTTCATATCTGTGTAGACAACAACTATAAAATTCATACACAGGTTAGCTTGTCCCAAATTTGCGAACAAGTCAGCAACCTTGACTGGGAACTCAAAAAGTTTTTATTTAGCCCCAGTGCTGTGGATGCTCTAATCACAGACTTGAACTACAATCCTTGCCTAGTAGTAGAGTTTCAGTCTCAGTACCACGATAGCCCAGAAGCGAAAGAGCGCGATCGCAAACAAGCTACTTTACTTGAGTTTGCCAAAGTTCCCTTAATTTATTCGCGGGTAAAAGAGTGTGGTCTGTTATATCTATCCTCTCAAAATGAGGAAGTAGTTTACAATTTATACACGGGACAAAACAGGGAAAATGCCCAAGCGCTAATCAGGCAGTATTGCAGGGAATCAGTCGCGCCTCAACTTCAGCTTATAGCTTGGTAACAGACCTTATGCAACTCTTGATTCTTCCCAAATCTATGGGGCGATTGGAAATCGCGACTAAACACAAAAAACCCGCCTGCGCCGGTTCTCAAGAGTCCGCGCAGGCCGACTTCCTTCGTTTGTCTAGGCGCAGTTTAAACCGCCGTTTTTTCTCCTAACAGCAACCGCCGCCATTATAATGCCAAGTCGAATCAGTAATTAACACCTTATCGGGCATCAATCCCCCCAACTTGCCAGCAGTTTTATCGCACACCGCGGCTGGAACTCCCCGCTGCAAAACGTGACCCGCCCCGTCATCAAATAACTCTTCCATCCCCGTATAAATCGCCGTCTTGCCAGTGAAAATGCAAGCTCCGTCATCCGGTACATCCACTTTGAAAGACACCGAATCCAGGCTTTCTAACAGCAAATCGACATCCAATTGATAATTGTATTTGTCCAGCAATCGGTAAGGACGGCGCGCCCGCACTTCGACTTGGCCAAAACCAACGTCCACAAGGTGTTGAACGTATTCTTCGTATGTCAGAGCACCGGACAAACACAAAGCCCGCAAGCGTTGGTCTTCCTTCAAATGCTGCGGAATTGGCCGAGTTGCGATCGGATCGCTCATCAACAATCGGCCGCCCGGTTTTAACACCCGATAAGTCTCTTTTAATGCTTTAGCTAAATCCGCAGGTTCAAAAATATTAAACAAGCAGTTTTGGGCGACAACATCTACAGAAGCATCCGGCACCGGCAACGAAAAAGCATCGCCTTCACAAATTTCCACAAAACTAGCATCAAACCAATCATTTTCGTGGGCGGCAATTTGTAAGTTTCGTGCAGCCGCATCTCGCATTGCTGGAACCGGATCGACGGCAATAACCGCTCCTTTGTGTCTAGAAAAATATGCAAATTGTAGTGCTTCCAAGCCGCCGCCGACGCCTACATAAAGCACGAAGGGATTGCCTACAAGTTCGGCGGCGTGAACGGTTGTGCCACAGCCATAATTCATTTCTTGCATTTGTTCGGGAATTTTTAATCCTGGCAATTGCAAGGGGCTGCTTTGGACGCAGCAAAGTCCGATTTGGGGTGTTTCGGCAACATCGCTGTAGAATTTGGCTGCTGTTTCGAGGTAGGTCATTTTTGAGTGTCCTAATTTTTGATTTTTGACCGCAGATGGAGCACGGGCGGGACGCCCATGCCACGAAGCCCAGAAATATTTTGTTAGGTGGCAAATTCGACTGGAACACGGGCGGGACGACCATGCCACGAAGCCCAGAAATATTTTGTTAGGTGGCAAATTCGACTTTTTGTTCGGATTTGGGCGGATTTTCTGGTTCGGAAACTGTTGGTTCGGGAGGGGCTAATTCGCTGGTTGGCTGGCTAGGAGTTTCAGCGGCAACTGGTGGCGTTGGCGGTACCAGATTGGGAGACTGTTCTGGTATCGCGGGAGCGACTACTTTTGGTACTGGAGCTTTTCCTGTTATTTCTGGGAGGGTTGGTGGCTCTGAAGGATTAACAGGTTGGGGTTCTTGACGCAGGAAGTTGCGGAACCGATTGTAGTATCCTTTATATTCCTGTTTTTTTGTTTGGGGAGATGCTGTTGGGGTCGGTTCTATTATTTTAACGGGTGCAACAACTTTCGGGGTTTCTAACTGTGGAGTTGCTGTCGGTGTCGGTTTTATTACTTGAACAGGTTCTACAATTTTCGGGGTTTCTAACTGTGGGGTTGCTGTCGGTGTCGGTTCTATTTCTTGAACAGGTTCTACAATTTTCGGGGTTTCTAACTGTGGGGTTGCTGTGGGTGTCGGTTCTATTTCTTGAATGGGAGCAATTTCGGGAGCGACTGTTGGCTCTAAGCTCGGTTGGGTAACAGGCGTTTCTGGAACCGCTGGTGAGGGTTGGACAACTGGTGTTTTTTCTAATGCAGGTGTCGGTGTCGGTTCGGGGGTTGGGGCTGGTGTCGGTTCGGGAGCTTGGTAGCTACGATCGACTATACCGCGACTTTCTGCTGCTGTTAGTTCGCCCCGCACTAATTTAGAAAGAGGATCTTGGCCGAGCGGTTGGAAATTTATCAGTCTGACTGTATTATTAAAGGCGTTTTTGACGATATTTCCCCGTTCGTCAATTAATTCTAGCTGTACCCAGTTTTTCCCTGGTTTGAATCCTTTAAGATATATAGGTTGCCATTGGTCAATCGCAAAGCTTTGGCCGTTGACTGTGGCTCGAATTTTCCAATCGAGTATTTCATCTTGGGAATTTTCTTGCGCCACTTCGTGGGAGGGGGCATTTGTCAAGTAAAAGTCCAGCAGGATGGGTTCTGCCCCATAGCTGCCTTGGGGGCTGTTGTACGTTAATAAGGGTAATGTTCGATCGGGATTATTGTCGTCTGTTTTGGTAAAAACGTGAAAGGTGGTTTGAGCAGCGGCACCTTCGTTTTTAAAGCTTTCTTCCCAAGGGCGAGCGGCGAACACCTGCAGGGTATGGGTCCCGGGTTCTAAGTCGGAGAGCGTTAAAGGTTGGTTGATGTCGTAAACTGCTGCATAAGGTTGGTTGTCTAATAAAACTTGCAGATGGGGGCCCAAACCCAAGTTTGCATCTTTGAAAATAGGCAAGTCCTTCACTTGGAACTGAACAGACACATTTATATCCTGAAGCACTTCGTCAGGTTTTGGATTCAAAATACTAATTTGAGGCTGGTAGATTTCTAGAGCCTGACGCAGTTGTTGAATGGCTTCTGGGGGAGAAACCTCTGAGATTTTGTTTACCTGGGCGGTAGCTGAGCCGCTATTGTTCCCTGATTTGGGCAATTCGGAATGGCCCGCGCCACAACTTGCTAAACCCAAAATTAATACTGCTACTGCGAACAATGCCAGCAGCCTGCCTGCAACCGTTCTGTGCCAATTGATCCCAATCACGCAACCATACTCCTAGAAGCCTTCTCATAGGGAACTATAGCCCAAAAATGAATTTAGTATTGGGGAATTGCCGCTCATGAATTCCAAAGGGTCCTAGGAGGCAGGATTGAGGCAGCAGCGGCAACCCATCCTCTCCGACTATTAATTCGCGCAGATGTTTTCCAAAACATATATCTACAAATGAGTATTCCTAAATTACTTTATCTTTGAGTTTTGTAAAGTTAATGGCAGTACCCCTTGACTTTTTTGAGGGATTGTGGAATTTAAAGGCGTTATTACATCAAGAATTGAACCTTTTTTAAGTATTGTTAACAAGCGATTAATACTTCTCTAGCAAGCTTATAATTCATAAAACTCCCTCAAAAGGAGCAGCCGTATCAAGTCTGAATCAAGGACGCGATCGGTGGCTCATCTGGCGAGAAGAGTTGGCAGTACCCAGTCACATTGTTAGCGACACTGGGAAACTGGCTTCTTCAAAGAAGCAAAATGCTTGGGGAGACGATGCACCTGCGTCTAGCTCTGCAAAGAGTAAAGTGTAGTGCAGTGTCGGCTTTTTCGAGAATCCCCCGCCTAATCAAGCGCGGGGAGTGTCCGGTACAGTATTCAGTTCTCGTTCCTTGTCTTACCGAGAGGAGAGTCTTCATGACCATTAGTCCTCCAGAGCGAGAGGTAAAAGCTAGGGTAGTAGTCGATAAGAATCCGGTTCCAACTTCTTTCGAGAAGTGGTCAAAACCCGGTCATTTTGATCGCACTCTAGCTAAGGGGCCAAAAACCACCACTTGGATTTGGAACCTCCACGCTAACGCTCACGACTTTGACAGTCATACAAGTGACTTAGAAGACGTTTCGCGCAAAATCTTTAGCGCTCACTTCGGCCACTTGGCAGTAATCTTCGTGTGGATCAGTGGCGCATATTTCCACGGCGCTAAATTTTCCAATTACGAAGCTTGGCTGACAAATCCTACAGCCATCAAGCCCAGCGCTCAAGTGGTCTGGCCGATTTTTGGTCAAGAAATTTTAAATGCAGATGTAGGCGGCGGCTTTCACGGAATTCAGATCACCTCTGGTCTATTCCAGTGGTGGCGCGCCAACGGCATCACTAACTCATACCAGCTATATTGCACTGCGATCGGCGCCCTGGTAATGGCAGCTCTGATGCTATTTGCCGGTTGGTTCCACTATCACGTCCGCGCTCCGAAACTGGAATGGTTCCAGAACGTGGAATCGATGATGAACCACCACTTGGCTGTGTTGTTGGGCTGCGGCTGCTTGGGCTACGCGGGACAGCAAATTCACGTGTCGCTGCCAATCAACGCTTGCATGGACGCGATCGATGCAGGTGCACCGCTGACAGTCGGCGGCAAGCTGATTAAAACAGTTGCCGACATCCCCCTGCCGCACGAGTGGATTTTGACACCGGGCTTGATGGCTGACATCTACCCGAGTTTCGCTAAAGGTTTAACCCCCTTCTTCACCCTCAACTGGGGCGCATACACAGACTTCCTGACCTTCAAAGGCGGTCTGAACCCCACCACAGGCGGTTTGTGGCTGACTGATACAACACACCACCACTTAGCTTTGGCAGTGCTATTCATCGTCGCTGGTCATATGTACCGGACGAACTGGGGCATCGGCCACAGCATGAAAGAAATCCTAGAGAACCACAAAGGCCCCTTCACTGGTGAAGGTCACAAAGGTCTCTACGAAATTCTGACTAATTCTTGGCACGCGCAACTGTCGATTAACTTGGCACTGATGGGCTCTCTGAGCATCATCGTCGCCCACCACATGTATGCGATGCCTCCGTATCCGTACATCGCGACCGACTACCCAACTCAGCTATCCCTGTTCACCCACCACATGTGGATTGGCGGATTCCTGATTGTTGGAGCAGCCGCTCACGGAGCAATCTTCATGGTTCGGGATTACGATCCCGCTGGAAATGTCAACAACTTGTTGGATCGCGTGATCCGGCATCGGGATGCGATCATTTCCCACCTGAACTGGGTTTGTATATTCTTGGGCTTCCACAGCTTCGGTCTGTACGTTCACAACGACACGATGCGAGCTTTCGGTCGTCCTCAAGATTTGTTCTCGGATACCGGGATTCAGTTGCGTCCGATATTTGCCCAGTGGGTGCAAAACATCCACGCTTTGGCTCCGGGTACAACAGCGCCTAATGCTACGGAAATCGTTAGCCACGCTTTTGGCGGCGGTGCAGTAGTAGTCGCCGGCAAAGTAGCGATGATGCCGATCGAGTTGGGTACGGCGGATTTCATGATCCACCACATCCACGCTTTCACTATTCACGTTACAGTCCTGATTCTTTTGAAGGGCGTGTTGTTTGCACGCAGTTCTCGCTTGGTTCCTGACAAAGGCAACTTGGGCTTCCGGTTCCCTTGCGACGGCCCTGGCCGGGGCGGCACCTGCCAAGTTTCTGGTTGGGATCACGTGTTCCTAGGCTTGTTCTGGATGTACAACTGCATCTCGATCGTGATTTTCCACTTTAGCTGGAAAATGCAGTCGGACGTGTGGGGAACAGTATCGCCAGACGGCACAATTTCTCACATTACCGGCGGCAACTTCGCACAAAGTGCGCTCACGATTAACGGCTGGCTGCGGGACTTCCTCTGGGCGCAAGCTTCTCAGGTGATTCAGTCCTACGGTTCGGCACTGTCGGCCTACGGTCTGATGTTCCTAGCTGGACACTTCGTCTTCGCCTTCAGCTTGATGTTCCTGTTCAGCGGCCGTGGCTACTGGCAAGAACTGATTGAGTCGATTGTTTGGGCTCACAACAAGCTCAAGGTAGCTCCGTCGATTCAGCCTCGCGCTCTGAGCATTATTCAGGGTCGGGCTGTGGGTGTAGCTCACTACCTCCTAGGAGGAATTGTCACTACGTGGGCATTTTTCCTAGCGCGAATCATTTCGGTAGGGTAAACTACCCCTAGGTTTTGGATTCTCGATTTGGGAGGAATCTCAAATCGAGAATCCAAACTCCGAACCGAATCCCTTCAATTTTGTTCAGGATTCAGGATTAATCAAGGCTTATGGCAACGAAATTTCCAAAATTTAGCCAAGACCTTGCCCAAG
Source organism: Microcoleus sp. Pol12A5 (assembly GCF_036701435.1). Lineage (NCBI taxonomy): Bacteria > Bacillati > Cyanobacteriota > Cyanophyceae > Oscillatoriales > Microcoleaceae > Microcoleus > Microcoleus sp. Pol12A5. The sequence goes on along the minus strand of NZ_JAUBQU010000051.1, from coordinate 36,982 downwards.
ACCCGACCACACGGCGGATCTGGTACGGGATTGCCACAGCACACGACTTTGAAAGCCACGATGGCATGACCGAAGAAAATCTTTACCAAAAGATTTTTGCTTCTCACTTCGGCCACCTAGCAATCATTTTCTTGTGGACTTCGGGCAGCCTGTTCCACGTAGCATGGCAAGGTAACTTTGAACAGTGGATTAAAGACCCCCTAAACGTCCGCCCGATCGCTCACGCGATTTGGGACCCGCAATTCGGCGCTCCTGCTGTAGAAGCTTTCACTCAAGGGGGCGCTTCTAACCCGGTGGATATCTCTTACTCTGGTGTCTACCATTGGTGGTTCACCCAAGGGATTCGGACAAACGCCGACCTGTATCAAGGAGCTATCTTCTTGCTACTACTGGCGGCTGTCTTCCTGTTCGCAGGTTGGTTGCACCTCCAGCCCAAGTACCGCCCCAGCTTGTCTTGGTTCAAAAATGCTGAATCTCGCCTCAACCACCACTTGGCTGGTTTGTTCGGTGTCAGCTCTTTGGCTTGGACTGGTCACATGGTTCACGTTGCTATCCCCGAATCTCGCGGACAGCACGTAGGTTGGGACAACTTCTTGTCTACCCCGCCTCACCCGGCCGGTTTGGCTCCGTTCTTCACTGGTAACTGGGGCGTATACGCCGAGAATCCAGATGCAGCGAGCCATGTCTTCGGTACTTCCGAAGGCGCTGGAACCGCAATTCTGACTTTCTTGGGTGGCTTCCATCCTCAAACAGAATCCCTGTGGCTGACAGACATCGCTCACCACCACTTGGCGATCGCTGTTCTGTTTATCGTGGCCGGTCATATGTACCGGACTAACTTCGGTATCGGTCACAGCATCAAAGAGATGTTGGATTCTAAGGCTGGTTTGGTCGGCGGCAAGAGTGAAGGACAGTTCAACTTGCCTCACCAAGGCTTGTATGAAACCTACAACAACTCGCTGCACTTCCAACTGGCATTTCACCTCGCTGCTTTGGGCGTAATTACCTCCCTGGTAGCACAGCATATGTACGCGATGCCTCCCTACGCTTTTATAGGTAAGGACTTCACGACTCAGGCTGCGCTTTACACCCACCACCAGTACATTGCTGGATTCATCATGGTCGGCGCTTTCGCCCACGGAGCTATCTTCTTGGTGCGGGACTACGATCCTGAAGCAAACAAAGGCAACGTGCTCGATCGCGTGTTGCAGCACAAAGAAGCGATTATCTCTCACTTGAGCTGGGTGTCGCTGTTCTTGGGCTTCCACACTCTCGGCTTGTACGTTCACAATGACGTTGTAGTTGCTTTCGGAACTCCTGAAAAGCAAATCTTGATTGAACCAGTGTTCGCACAGTTCATCCAAGCTGCTCACGGCAAAGCTCTCTACGGCATGGACGTGCTGTTGTCTAACCCTGACAGTATTGCTTCTACCGCTTGGCCTAACTACGGCAACGTATGGCTCCCAGGCTGGTTGGATGCGATCAACAGCGGTACTAATTCTCTGTTCTTGGCGATCGGACCTGGCGATTTCTTGGTTCACCACGCGATCGCACTAGGCTTGCACACCACCACCTTGATCTTGGTCAAGGGCGCTCTGGATGCACGCGGTTCTAAGCTGATGCCGGACAAAAAAGACTTCGGTTATGCTTTCCCTTGCGACGGCCCCGGCCGTGGCGGTACTTGCGACATCTCTGCTTGGGACGCGATGTACCTGTCTGTATTCTGGATGTTGAACACCCTAGCTTGGGTAACGTTCTACTGGCACTGGAAGCACCTGGGCATCTGGCAAGGTAACGTGGCTCAGTTCAATGAGTCTTCTACCTACCTGATGGGCTGGTTCCGCGATTACCTCTGGCTGTATTCTTCTCAGTTGATCAACGGTTACAACCCGTATGGTACTAACAACTTGTCAGTCTGGGCTTGGATGTTCTTATTCGGACACCTCGTTTGGGCAACTGGTTTCATGTTCCTGATCTCTTGGAGAGGTTACTGGCAAGAGTTGATCGAGACTTTGGTTTGGGCTCACGAGCGCACTCCTTTGGCTAACTTGGTTCGCTGGAAAGACAAGCCTGTTGCTTTGTCCATCGTCCAAGGTCGTTTGGTTGGCTTAGTTCACTTTACTGTGGGCAACGTCCTCACTTACGCGGCCTTTGTAATTGCCTCGACAGCCGGGAAATTCGGGTAACTCTGAACTCTGGTTTCTAGGTAATTAAATGAAATCCCCTGCCTTCTGGCGGGGGATTTTTTTGTATAGCAGAAGGAAGTTCGGCAACGAGCAATGTACGGGATGTAACGGATGGAATAAGATCGATGCGTCGAAGCAAAATGCAGTTCGATTAATGTTCACCGGCGGGACGCGAAGCGGTTGGCTGAGTCTGTCAAGCAGGAATCAAAGTGCGATCGCATTCCCTATCTTTAACATGAGCCTGTAGGCAATTCACAGTGCATGAATACTTGCAATACCAAAAACAATATATGTTTTATTTCTGGGATGTTGGATTCGGATACAAGTTTGGCTCTACTGCACGCGGTGATTGGAGTGCCTTGAGATGCTCGCGCTTTATGGAATACAATCCTTGACAGCGACACAACAATTCTGTGGCAGGGGACTCAATCGTATTACCCTTAGCCTCGTCAAAATATGGGAATTACAAGTCAGCTTAAAGAAATATCGTTAGCGACGTTTGAGACCCTGAAAAAAGAGCCAGCCCTCGTTGAGGCTTTTCTTAGCGCAAAGTGGTTGCCTGAATCCACTTTTTGGGAAACGGCAACCCATTGGCCTGCTGCATCTGCCGAACTGATAAAGCAAAATTGTGAGACAGCATTTTTCAAAATACCTTCCCTGCGAGAACAGTTCGTTTCTGAGTGGGAAACACCAGACCTAGACTCGAACAAAAACTTTCAACAACTTACATTCTTATTGGCTGGATACATACCAGGCTACATTTTCGATCGAGCTACTATTCCAGAGATCAAAGCAAACACATATCTTATGGCAAAAGCCAAAGGGGAAGATTTTTTCCCTTTTCTGGTAATTGACAATTCGAGATGGGATGGTTTGCCTTTGGTGAATGCTATCGGTGCTGGTGGAGAGATTGGTTACAGTACGGGATATGGAGTGGTGCGGTATCTTCTGCCTGATGAAATTACACGGATATTGAACGGTTTGGTCGCGCTGGGAGAACAAGGGTTTCAAAGTCGCTATCTTCGAGAAGCCGATCGAGATGAACCGATCTCGTTGATTAATTGGGCAGAAGAAGAAATCTTGGAGTGGTTGACCGACTACTAAAATGAAATGTTGAATTACTATCAAAAAGTTTCCGCCGATCGAAATGCTATGTTACTTTACTTGAGCTAGGCTTTTCATCTAACATAATATCGATTGCTTCGATCGAATCTTAGCACTTTGTACCCGATCTTTTAGCTGTGGCGAAAAATGCTTAAGCGCGTCTTGACAAGAGGCAACACAATGTGAATGTGAAGTTAATCAGCAAATACTGACTTAATTAAGAAATATCAAGAAATATACCATAAGATAATTAGATGGTAAAGTTATCCAATTGATGTGACGAGCGCTCGCTTTTTACCATCACGCGAATTGAAAGACTAAGTTTAATTGGGCTTATACTTCGGCTTCCGGCTTCTTAAGCCTATGTATCTGTAAATGACTTAGTGCTGAAGATTCAATTAACCATATTACCATCACAGTTGGAGATTTTTCAATGAAACTCAGTAAATCTTTGGCAATGTTGTTGACATTAATTTGTATCACAGTCATAGTAGTGACTACTTTCAGATTAAGCCCTAGTTTCGCTCGTTCTACGCCGGCGATGTCAGCACAAGAATCAGCAGAAAAAGTAACTACTGATCTGATTGCACAAGGTGCCGGAGGAACATCTCTCTACACTAGGCTAGGAGGCTACAACGCGATCGCAAAAGTCATTGATGATTCAGCAACTTTCATATTCGCTGACCCACTAATTGGTAAATACTTTATTGGCTTGGGCACAAACTCACAACAGAGGCTGCGTCAGTTGTTAGTGGATCAATTCTGCCAAGCGGCAGGGGGGCCTTGCGTTTATACAGGGCGGACTATGAAGCTTTCCCATAGTGGAATGGATGGAGGTCTCACGAACAATGAATTTAACGCTTTTGCTAATGATGTGTCCCAAGCTCTCGATAAAAATAGCGTCAATCAATCAGAGAAAGCCGAAGTCCTGGCATTTGTTAATAGTCTCAGAAGCAAGATTGTCGAAAAGTAATATGAAACACTCGAATCTCCTCCTGCTTTCGGTGGCATTTCTGCTACTGTCAGGAATGGTAATGGCCGACGCAGCCCATGCAAAACCGTCAGAGCCAACCACCGAGATGAAAGTTCCAGTATCCCCAATGCCGAGGCAGTCTTCTGAGCGCTTTTCCATGCCTGCTATTTTTGCTCCAACCCAAGTTCAATCCAACGATCGACCTTTTTGTTTTTATCAGCGCTCCGATAGCACTATAGTTGATTTGAGCAGACTGTGTGGGGCTAAGAGCACCGAAACCGGTACAAATACTAGATGGGAGAACGCTCCTGTTGAGGAGAAGAAGACCCCTATTTATTGGTAGAAAAATGAGAATTTGTTTCACTAGACTAATTCCATAGGAGCGCCCTTGCCTTACTTCCTCCGAAGTGCGTGAAGCGTAGCTATCCGGTAGGGAATCGCCCTCATCGCCTCAAATTTCACCATTCACCTGCATCTGATGCACCTTGTCAGCCAATTCTTGCAAGCGCTTTTCGTCTAACTCGTCAATCGCCAGCATCCCGACATAGATAATTTCCTTCAGCGTTAGTCGGGTTGCTAGCGCCTTTTTCTGCACAATTTCTTTGATGATGGGGCTCACCCCGATGGCGGTACTGGCTCTAGTCATCCAATTTTAGATTTTAGATTTTAGATTTTAGATTTTAGATTGATCCCACAGATAAATCCGAGGCCCCGAACCAAATTGCTTGATTGTCACAAAGGTAACGGGAGATTAATAACTTGGATTAAATCTTAGCACCTTTAAGCTGAGCTTTTAGCTGCGAGACAAAATGCTTAAGCGCGTCTTGACAAGACGAAACAAAAAAATTATAGTGGAAACGTGGAAAAGCAGATCGACCTATTCCTCCAAAACTTCAACCAAATCCTCAATCATCACATCAAAAGTCCGAGCTAACTTCCGCAGCAAAGTAAAGTCAACCGTTGTCAGCCCTGGACAACGAGCATAATGCTTGACAGTGTTGTACATTACCCCAGAACGTTCTGAAACTTCCTTGAATGTCCAACCTTTCTCTGCAGCTAGTTCTCTGACTTTAATTCTTACTAAACCCATGCTTGACAATGGGTGCTATAACACCTTAGAATGAATTTATCTAAAAAGCCGATCGCCCCCCGGCCTGGAAAACTAAGGGGCGATCGTCTATTAAACCTAATAAGGACTCTCTATCAACAGGTCTATTTACCATATCCAGAGGTCTACTAGCACTATATCCAGAGATCTACTAGCCATGATATCAGAAACTCCGGCAAAATCGCGGACGATCGCCGAATCCAAAATAATTCACAAATCGCCAATCCTGCATCCGCTGGCGAGATTCGTTACCGAAGAAACAGTTGCACTTCTGTTCAATATCGCAGCAGACGAGATTTACCGCATCGAATGCTGTCGCTACATGGTTTACGTTCACGCCAAAGGCATCAGCCGCTTTGTCAGCTACGCCGATTTTCCCCCTATTTTAGAAGTAAAGCCGATCGCACTTCAAGATTTTGGCAGATGGTACAAACGCTGGAAAAGCAAGCTAGCACCAGCATTTTGGACGAAATTCTACACCCACAAGTTCAAAAAAGCTGTTTCAGTTGACAGATTGCTGGAGTGGGGCCAACTGGTAGCTACTGTTAAATCGGTCATTTCTGGGGCGGCGCTGCAACAGCTACGAGATGTCTATGCCCAAGAAAAATATTTGATGGAAAAATTTTAAAGTGCGATCGACTTAATCCTACTTGAACTTTCAATTAAATTTTAAAACACTTCATCCTCGATACCGACCCACCATTCGCCCAGATTCATTAAATCTTTGTGAAGGTCAGTAAGTTCTGTCATATACTCTTCAGCAGAAATCTCCGATCGCCTTTCTTGCAATTTTTTCAGCCGCAGTTGCACTAACAGCCAAGGTTTGGAAATCCCGTCCTTTGCTTCGATATATTTGGCTAGATCGTTGCTGTCCATACTTATTGGTTATTTGTTATTGGTTATAATATCATTTCCCTTTGTATCGGAATGATATAACCGCAGAGAAATCAGAGGAAAAGAAGAGATAGAGAGCAAGAATTACGAGGCCAACTGGCTTAATATTATAGGACTTTTGAAACAATTTAAAAAAGCTCTGATTTTTCCCAGTCGGTTTCAACCGACTTGAGCTTTGAGCCAGGGGTTTAAACCCCTGGCGGACTAACGGACTGACGGATTTTTTAGCTAAGATGCCTCCCGCAAACATCCTTTACCTATAATCCGAAGTCTGAATATTCTTGAGCTTCGCAGCATATTTCATGCCGTATTCCGGGCGACAGAAGCGATCGATCTGAGACTCAAAGAAAGCCCGATTTGCCTTCAAATGCTTCGGATTCGGGTCATCTAAAGGATACAAAAGAGCAGTCCGCAAAGCTTGAATCACCGCCGAAGTTACGCAGTACATCGATCGCTGAAAAGTCACCCCAATTTGATTGAGGATATCATCTTCGCCGCGACAGCGCTGTTTGTAGAAATCCATCAAATAAGGCGGCAGGAAATGCAGCATATCTTGTGCTAGCAAAGTCGGCGGAATCCCCGCCGTACCTACCGGGAATTTGTCTGCATACAATACTCCGAAGTGGAAGTCTTTTTGGTCGTCAGGAACTTCCTTAGCTTGAGCATTGTAAGATTTGGTGCCTCGGAACGGCGAAGTGCGATAAAATATAGCTTCCACGTAAGGTAACGCTGCTTCGTAAAGCCAAGTGAAACCTTTAGATTTCGGGATGATTTCGTAGGTTTCGCCGTCGATTTGAACGTGGTGGTAAATCGGACGACCGGCGATCGCAAATATGCCATTTACCAGGAAATCCATCGCCTGCGGGACTGTGGTAACTTTCCCTTCGTCGTACAAGTCGGAAACCTCAAAAAACACCGGCGCCATGACTTCCCAGAATAAACCGAGATTGCTGTAATAAGACATTTGGCGGCACTGTTCTAAAAACATTTCTGGAAATGCTTTGTGCAGTGCCAGCATGAACGGGTCTTTTTTGAAGTAAGCTTTAATTGCCCGATCGGCATTAGCCTTATATTCGTCACTGTCCAAATAAGGATCGAATTGATTCGTAGGCACGTACAAGCCCCGGTGCCAAAGCATTGACCTCATGCACTCTTCCGCAAATTCCATGTTAATGCGATCGTGCCACAAATGGTGAAAAAGCCGCGGCAATTTGCCTGTTTCTCCCTTCTCCATGAACTCCAAAAGTTCGGGGTGAACGCTTCCAGTCCCGCGCCATATCCGCAAATCTGCACCGTCGCCTGCATAGTGATTTTGTAAATCTAAATACTCTTGGGGTAAAAAGTATTTAAAGAAGGGAAGTGGGTGCAAAAATACTCGTTCGGCGATGTAAAGCAAATCCCGCCAGTAAAAGTCCATCGGCACTGCGTAAGCTTTCCAAATAGCGATGATTTGCATCAGATTTTCCGGCGTATCTGGAATCATCGCGCCGCCAGCTTCCAGCCTGTGAATTACTTCCGCAAATTCGTGCTTGGAAGGAGGTAGTTTAGTTGCTGGTTTATTAGGGGTTTGTACCATTGTTTTTTCCTTTGATTGACTGAATCTAAATATTTTGAATTATTGCAAAAAGCTGCAATTCTTTAACTGGTTCTCCGGCTTTGCTTGGGAACCGATATCCATGCCTGAACTGGAAAATTGGAGGCTTAGCCTCCGGATTTGCGTTACCAGGCAGAGCCTGGTAACAAGTAGATTCTCTTAGTGAGGGTCGGCGGACTTTGTTTGTTGTGTAGACGCGATGGAAATCGCCAAATGTTCAACGGGATAGTTAATAGCTACTTGGGCATTTCTGTCCGCCGGCAGAGTAGAAACGATTGCATTTGTGGTTGATTCGCTCCACTTGAGCAGCCAAGCAGGTTGAATTCCCAACACAAAAATGATGCCCGCCAAAACCAGCGCCGGCATATTTTCAGCAAACGTAACTGGAGGGTAGTAAGCCGTGGCATTATCCAACTTCCCAAAACAGGTGCGGTTGAGCAGAATTACAAAGTAAACTGCTGTTAACCCGGAGGCTAAAATGCACAGTAAAGTTGGAATTGGAAATGCTGAAAAACTACCTTGAAATACTAAAAATTCGGCAATAAAACCCACTAAGCCGGGAATTCCGGCGCTTGCCATACCGCCCAAAACTAACAGGGAACTGGCAGTGGGTAAGCCCCGCATCGGGTTCATCAAACCGTTGAGGACATCCAAATCCCGCGTGCCAACTTTGGTTTCGATGATACCTACCAAGTAAAACAGCAAAGCTAAAATCAAGCCGTGGCTTACCATTTGCCCGACAGCACCGATTAATGCCAGCTTCGTACCCGCCGCGCAGGCAACGAGGATGTAGCCCATGTGTCCGATCGAACTATAGGCTACCATGCGCTTGATGTCTTTTTGGGCGATCGCGCTCAAAGCACCGTACATCACGCTCACAGTCCCGATAATCGCTAAACCTGGAGCTAGAATTGGCCAAGTTTCGGGAAACAACTGCAAGCAGAAGCGGACTAAACCGTAAGTTCCCAACTTCGCCAGAATCCCTCCCAGCAAAATTGCTGTTGCTGGCGAAGCTTCGACGTAAGCATCTGGTAGCCAAGTGTGCAATGGCACTAAAGGAATTTTAATTCCCAACCCAATTAGCACAATTGTTAGCAGGATCAATTGCGTGTTCAAGGGCAATTCTTGAGTGGTAATCGCAGTGTAATCGAAATTTAAAGACCCACTCAGCCAAGCAACACCCAAAAACCCCGCTAGAACTAAAAGTCCCGAAACAGCCGTGTAAATCAAAAACTTCATGGCAGCGTATTCTCGCTGCTTTCCGCCCCAAATTGCAATCAACAGGTAAAAAGGAATTAATTCTACTTCGTAAAAAAGTACAAACAGCAGCAAATTTTGAGACATCAAAGCTCCGGCAATACCAGCATTGATCAGCAAAATCAAAGCATAGTAAAGCTGGGGCCGAGCCATCCCTTCGCCAGTGCCATAAATGACTAATAGCGTCAGCAAAGCACTTAAAACCAGCAGCGGCAAGGACAAGCCGTCAATGCCCAAATTGTAGCTCAAACCTAATTGTGGAATCCAAGGCAAATATTCTTGAAATTGCAGTCCCGAATTGGCTGGATCGAATTGAGTCAACAGCCAGATATTTAAAATGAAAATAGCTGCCGCAAAAGCCGAGGCTATTGAACGCAGACGCATTCCATTGATATTTCCGGGCAGGAACCCGACTACCGCAGCGCCCAACGCGGGCAACCAGAGCAAGGCACTAAGCATAATGTGTGAAGTGAAGAGTGAAGAGTGAACAATCAATTTGGCAGCCTCTTGTCTTTGATAATTTGAGAGTTTAGATATTAAACTTTTTCCCAATTATCAATTCCAAATTTCATCACGACTCAGAAAGAATAGTGACTCTGCCCGTGTCTAAATCGTAATACCCACCAACAACTTTCAGTTTATTCTCCGCAATTAATTTAGAGATAACTGGAGAGGCTTTCAACCTCTTAGCTTGCAGAATAACATTCGCTTTGACGGCATTTTCGAGACGATCGCCTGCTTGGTCTTTCGAGCTTTCTACAGCGGGCTTAATGGCATCGAGCAAACTGCCAATTTGACCGGGAACTTGGGCTCCTTTGATGGTTGCGTCTACCGCACCGCACCTTTTATGCCCGACTACCACAAGCACTTTTGCTCCCAGTACCAGCGTGCCAAATTCCAGGCTGCCCATTTCTTCTGAGGTAACAACATTTCCGGCCACGCGACAGACAAATAAATCTCCCAATCCTTGATCGAAGATAATTTCCGAAGGAAAGCGGGAATCTGCACAGCCCAGAATAGCAGCAAAGGGTTTTTGAGTTTTGGCCACTTCGGTGAGGCGCCCAAAGTCTTGGTGGGGATTTTGGCGTTTGCTGTCAACAAACCGTTTGTTTCCGTCGATTAACTTTTGGAGAGCTGCATCGGGAGTCGAGTCATTTTGAGCAATTGCCGGTTCGGGTGCAGCCAAATCAGCGCCTGCTCCTGCTGCGAGTATCCCTGTACCAATAGCACCTGCGACAAATTTGAGCGAATTGCGTCGGGAAAGATTGAATTGTCTGTTGTTTGAGTTCATCTATGCTGCCTTGTTGTATCTAGTTTGAAATCTTTGTTCAAGACTTCATGTTTTTAAGATTTTAGATTAAAACTGTCACCTAAAATCTTCAACCTTATATTTCTTTACCCGCCCACAATCAGCGACAATCGAGCTAGCAAAGGCCAGCTTACCAGCAGTCCCAAAACTGCTATTCCCAACAGAATTGTCAGGGCGTAAAACTGAGTTTGACCCGTAACGTTGTATTTGAGGCTCTGCCCGCCGAAAACCGTTGCAAAACCGATTAAGTTCACGAATCCGTCAACAATATTGCGATCGACCCAGGAGATGATTTGCGAAACCAAACCAACTGCAAATATCACTGTCACGCGGTAAAGTTTGGCGGTGTAAAAGTCGTAAGCAAAAAAGTCTTGCAGGGCTTGAGAACCGATGCGCACGGGTTTTTCCCATTTCTCGTTCAGGTAAACAAATGCTCCTGCACCGATGCCGATCGCCGTTGACAAAACTAGCAGTGCAGTGGCGGTATAATTAAAACTCGCCCCAGGCAATAACTGCCACGTTGCCAGCACGTGCGGAACGTGCAAAGTAAAGCCCATTAAAACAGTCATCGGCAAGATGAAAGGCCAGTGAACTTCTGGCGAACGTTCGGTCATTTGCTTTGGTTTGCCGCCAAAAACTAAACCGAAGACGCGCACCAAGCCAAAAGCAGTGACGCCGTTTACAAACAGCACTATTCCTAACAAGAAAGGGTGAGTTTGCCAAAGCCCGGATGTGAAGTCTTCTAAAGCCCAGAAACAGCCGAAGGGCGGCAGTCCTACCAATCCAGCGCTACCGACAATAAACGATATGGCCGATATTGGCCGCTTTCCCCACAAACCGCCGAGAGCTCGGACATCCTGAGTGACGCTGTTCCAAACTACCGAACCGATGCTCATCACCAGCAAACCCATTGCGAAGGTGTAGGCAAATATCAATGTCAGGGCTGTCTGGGCTTGTCCGGTGCCGACGGCGATAAATACTAAGCCCATGTAAGCGCTGACTATATAGGAAAGCGTGCGCTTGATGTCGATTTGGGCGATCGCAATTAATGAAGCACCAACCGCCGTCGCAGCGCCTACAATAATAGTTGTCTTCAGTCCGATCGGCGACAAAGCAATCACCGGTTGCAACTTAATCAATATCCAAGCACCAGTTTCGACAACTACGGTGTTCCGCAAAATCGTCGCCGGTAGCGGGCCTTCCATCGCCTCATCCAGCCACAGGTGCAAGGGAAACTGAGCACATTTACCCATCGGGCCGGCAATCAAAGCTAAAGTCAGCAACGTCGCTACAGTCGGGTCAAGCTTTGCAGTCTGGGCCCAAACAGCCAACTCGTCAAAATTCCAAGTTCCAGCCAGCGGCAGAATTGCGACTACTCCCATCAGCAGGAATAAGTCACCCACCCGCTTGGTTAAGAAAGCGTCGCGGGCTCCTGTCACCACCAAAGACTGATTGAACCACAGCCCGACTAGCAGGTAAGTACCCAAAGTCAGAACTTCCAAAATCATGTAGCTGAAGAACAGGGAATTGCACAGTACCAAGCCGCACATCCCAGCTTCAAACAGCCCCATCAGAGAAAAGAACCGAGCCCAGCCCCAGTCCATTTCCATGTAACCGAAAGCATAAATCTGCGCCAGCAAGTTCAGTCCGGTAATCAAAACTGTCGCCCCGACGGTGACAGCAGAGATTTCAACGGGAATGGTTAAGTCTAAACCTGCTACATTCAGCCAAGGAATCAACTGGTGTTGCGCCGGTTGGTTCCAGATAGCTGTTAGGGCTATGACCCCGTGTAAGAAAGCGAACAAGGTTAATATGGCGTTCACGTAACCGGATGGTCTTGGTCCCGTGCGGCGGGTAACTGCTGGAAACCACAGCATCGACAGAACTCCGCCGATGAGTGGATAGCAAGGTATAAACCAAACGGTCTGGACTAAGATTTGATCCATTGGCATTACTTGTAAAGGTTACAAAAATTTAAAAATCTGAGAATAATTCCGCTCGCGCTGACGACAGCATTGAAAAGCCCGAAGGCAGAAGTAAAGAAAATTTAGGGGTTTGCCTCTGAGTTTCTTCGCCTCGTCAAACCGAGCGCTTCAGAATAGACTTATTAATTTTATATTAAGTATTGCGTGAAATTTTCATATTTCTGATTCAGCATATTTATCTGTACCTATAAACTATACTTATACGTATATAGAGGGGCGGATTGCATGCAAAGGAATATTTGTCGATCGCAAGTGCGATCGAACAATCATTAATTGTCTAAAATATTAAAACCGCTCAATGTCCCAAGCTGCTAAAGAAAGTTTGGCTTGGCGCTGCCCCATCGACCTTGCCCTAACATTCAAAAGACCGATCGGCGTATTAAACAAATCTACCAGCTCGGCTGGGGCGCTCCTCTTCGAGGGCTTCGCTAACGCACTTTTGGCAGCACCCACAGGCAATTCCTTGAATAGCCATCTAGCCAGCCGATAACAATACTCCCCTGTTGTGAATTCTCGCATCAAATCGACACCGTGGAGTTCGTGCAAATATTTATTAGATTCGCCGTACCTATACCATTGACTTTGCAACTGTTTTATTGTAGAACGGTGGCGGTGTCGGACGATCGCATTTTCGGCAAAATACATTTTATAGGATGTTTCCCGCAAAATCCGCCAACACAAGTCAGCATCGCCACCACTGGTAAGGTAAGGGCGAAATAATCCTATTTGTTGTAAAACTAGCCTCCGTACAGCTAAATTTGCGGTTTGGGCGTAGGGACAAAAAGGGTGAGCGAGAGTATGTTTTTGAGATAAAGTATTTTGGCGCTCGGCGTGTTGTTCTAAGATAGTTTTACCGGGCAATGCGAGTATTTCCCCAGCGCTAATTCCTATTTGTAAGTCAACGAATGGCTTAACTAAATTTTCCAGCCAGTCAGATTTTGGGCGACAGTCTGCATCGGTAAATGCAATGATTTCACCTGTGGATGAGCGAATTCCTTGATTGCGGGCGGCGTAGGAACTTTGAATCTGATTTTCGGTGAGGTGGCGAATGGTTATTTGATTGAAATTGCTTTCTCCCCTTACCAAAGGGGGGACTGAGGGGGAGTTAAAGGCTGCTGTTTGGAGGATGGTTGAAGTGCGATCGTGACTGTTGTTGTCTACTAATAGATATTCTACTCTGTGTGGCGGATAAGTTTGCGATCGCAGGCACTCGATCAACTCCGGCAAATCCATCTCGCCGTTGTAAACAGGCACAACCACCGAAACCTCTGGTAAAAACGTTTTAGTCATTCACAAACAATCGTAAACGATAGCATAACTAATATTGAGTAAGATTAAACGAACCGCGAAGGCGCTAAGGAGGCTAAGGAAGATAAATAAGCAAATGTAGTTCTTCCTTTGTGTTATAAGCCTCTTCCCGGTTCTTCAAATAATTAAAAAGCGTTATTAAGTTCCCTTGCATTAACGGGAATATATATTGTCAAAATTATAACTTCCGAGCCTTAAACAGGCAAGATGCCTGTTCCACAAGAACCGAAGGCAGTTGTGGAACAGGCATCTTGCCTGTTTCTTTCAAATAGTAGAAAATATCTCTTACATCCCCTGTGCAATCCGTCACGCAGTCCCTTCTCAACTGTTTCTTGTCAACATCAGAATCATTAACACTAACGCCCCATTAGTTAAATAAAAAATGCCAACAACCTGAGTTTCCAACCAGCCGCACAACTCTAAATGATGGTGCAGTGGAGCCATTCTTAACAGACGCTTGCCGATGCCATCAGGCCCTTTTGTAGCTTTGTAATAACCTACTTGAGCAATTACTGACAGCGTTTCTACAAAGAAAATCCCGCTGATAATTAATAATATCCAAAGGCTATTTGTTAATAAAGCTACCGCACCCAACGCACCACCCAAAGCTAAAGCCCCTGTATCGCCCATAAACACACTGGCTGGATTGCGATTGTGTGCTAGGAAACCGAAACAACTGCCGCTGATGCAAGCGCAAAAAATCATTAATTCTGGCGAAGTAGAGGCTACAGATGCACCTAATCCCAAAAGTGCGATCGCGCCCAAACCGCCCATCAATCCATCAACACCATCAGTAAGATTAGTAGCATTGCTTTCGGCAACTAGAACAAAACCAGCCAGTGGCCAAAACAGCAAACCTAATGGCAATACCCAACCGAAAGGCAAAGCAACATTTGTAGAAATAGCAGGTTGATGAAACATCAGCCACAGACAAAATAGAGCAGCAAAACTTATTTGCAAAGCCAATTTCATCCGAGGGGAAATACCTTTGTTTGACTTACGTCGCAGAATTTGCCAGTCATCGATCCAGCCAATGAAACCGTAAGCTAAAGTTAAAGCCGATACGGCAACAACATCTGAGTTAAACTTAGACCAAAGTAAAGCGACTGCTACCCCTGCCGGTACAAAAAATATGCCTCCCATTGTCGGCGTTCCCGCTTTTTTCAAGTGAGCTTGGGGGCCATCTTCGCGAATTATCTGTCCTGCTTTTAGTTGCTGGAGTACGGGCACAACTGCATAGCCCAACCCCGACGCAACTAAAGCACAAACAACTAGCGGGATAAATAGCGATGCAGGTAAATTCAAAAATCTATCCGCTGCTACATCTAAACCGATCGCTATAATGCCGAGCCCCAAACCCAGCAGCAGGAATAAATTCTTGCCTGTAAGTTTGAAAGGCAGACTAAAAGGGATTTTCTCATCCAAAAAGTTATCCATAACACTCCTCACCACACACTATTTGAGAATAAGCAATTGACAATGGGGGAATAGGGTGCGATACAGGAGATTGAGAAATCTCTTAGTTTTTCTTCCCTGTTTCCGGTTGATTTCTTCACCCTTCTACCCGTTATTCTTCGCCTACACTCACATCCTCTTCTACTTCCTCTTCTAAATCATCGTAAGGACTGTCGTCAACTGCCATAAGTTCAGAAATTTCTTCTTCGTGCAGATAGTCGGGTTCTTGGACATCCCTTGCTAACAGGCGATTGTTAGATTCCAACCAGTCTAAAAGAGAAGATTGCTGTTTTAATGGAATTACATCCGCAGGTAAGTGGCGAGGAATTTGACGCAGAGATGGATTGTACATGATTATCGGTTTTTAAAGACAAAGATGCGATCGAGTGAGGTAACGTTTTGCCGACGAACTGCTGCTTTGATCGAGCACTTGCAAATCGGGCATTTAGCAAGGCTAAAGCATTATACCACAGGCACTGTTTGGTTCCGGATCGGATAAGATGGGAGACCCAAAAGGCGATCGCCCCCAAGCATGGGCCTCAGAATAGCACTAAAATCCGGTCTTGCCAATCCTTCTTTAGCCGTAAGTATTGTAATCTAAGACGATCGTCTTTAAGATATCGCGGGACGCGCGGCGATCCTATTCTGCAATCTTCGCTAACGGCAAGGCGTTGATTCACAACAGTCTCCTGGTTTTTCATCAAAGCCTGAGCCCGCATGCCCTCTGGCTTCTTCAGTCAACTCTCAAGCAATAAATCTCAGAATGGATATAACGGCAGCAGTTTTATACAGCAAAGAGGGTTACCACACCGGAGGCAAAAAACTTCTGGGGCGTCATTCAGCCGGAGAAGGGTTTCTCAAAAGCTTAGTCCAACACGGAACCGCTGACTCTCTCTATTGTTGCGCCGATAGCGAAACAACCTTTAAGGAGTTTTGTTCGCATATCCAACCTTGGCTGCAAAAACCTCGGAAAGTCCGCTGGATTCCGATGGAACGACCGGATCTGCTATCTCAACCGGGGACAATTTACCGACCCGATCCGGTTCTGTCGCAGATTGTTTGGACCCGCAGATTTGTCGATCAGCGGGCCTACAGCGTTTGCGGCGTTACTCACACGATCGGTACAAAATACATCATGGGGGCGATCGGCGATTTGATCACCGCACCCATGCAGCCTTGGGACGCCCTGATCTGCACCTCTGCCGCCGTGAAAACAGCAGTAGAAGGAGTTATGACCGAGTGGTCTGAATATTTAGCCCAGCGCAACGGCGGTAAACCCGAAATTTTGGTCAAATTCCCCGTTATTCCCCTAGGAGTGGATTGCAGCGCGTTTCCGCAGGGTTTGGAAGCCGTTAATAGTCGCCGCCAACTGCGGCAAGAACTCGGCATTTCTCCCGAAGATATTGTTGTGTTATTTGTCGGTCGATTGACTTTTTCTGCAAAAGCTCATCCGGTACCCATGTACATCGCCCTAGAACGGGCATCACAACACATAAAAGCCAAAATCCACTTAATTCAAGCCGGTTGGATCGAAGATCCGAGAGAAGAACCCGACTTTAAAAATAGCGCACAAATATTTTGTCCGTCGGTGAATGCTATTTTTTTAGATGGCAGACAGCCCGAAATTAGAATAAATATTTGGTCTGCAGCCGACATTTTCATTTCGCTTTCCGACAACATTCAAGAATCCTTCGGACTGACACCAATAGAAGCCATGGCGAACGGACTGCCTGCCATAGTCTCCGATTGGAACGGATACAAAGAATCTGTACGCCACGAAATAGACGGCTTCCGCATTCCCACACTCATCCCGCCCCCAGAATCTTGTTTAGATTTAGCCCTAAATTATCTTGACGGCAGCTTAAATTGGCCGACTTACATGGGTCACACTTCCCTCGCCACAGCAGTTGACATTGATGCTTGCACCCTGGCATTGTGCCAATTAATTGAAAACCCCGAATTGAGAAAGCGGATGGGGGAAAATGCCCGACAAAGGGCGAGGGAAATTTATGATTGGAAAGTAGTAATTGCTGCTTACGAACAATTGTGGCGGGAATTAGCAGAAATTCGCCTGGCGGCACCGGAGTCAGCACCTTTAAAACCTGGGAAGCCGCCTTATCCCCTAGGCGACGATCCGTTTCGGGTATTGGGTAATTATGCGACTAGAAGTTTAAGCAATGAGATGATGCTGAGTCTGGGTGCGATCGCCACACCAGAACTTTTAAAGCAGGTACAGACAATTAGGTTTACCAGTTTTGGTGAGGATAGGAGAAGATCTGTTAGCATTCAGATGGAGATCTTGGATACAATTAAGCAAGAAGGTGCGATCGGCGTGGGGGAAGTTATCCGGCGCTACGTTAAAAACGAGCAAGAATTAGCCTACCTGTATCGGACTCTGCTTTATTTGGTGAAATTTGATATCTTAGTGATTAGTTCTTAGTCCTCGGCGATTGAAATCGCGTCTCCACAAACTTTCGTCCCTCTCGCTTGAGACTAAAGAGAATATCGGTCTGACTTTTGCCTCAAGTGCGATAATTAATCACTGTATCCCTCTCCAAATCCGTGTCATGTTTTCATTATAAAAAAACTATGCTTAGAAAATCTGCACTCTTAGAGATAATAGCTGGTAAGAATCGAGGTTTGCTGGCTACTCCCACCGACAAACAAGCGATTTTAAGCGCGATCGCCCAATTGGAAGATTACAACCCCACACCGCGCCCTATCGAAGCCGCAGAGCTTTTAAATGGTGACTGGCGGTTATTGTACACTACCAGCCGCGACCTGCTGAATCTTGACAGTTTTCCCTTGGTGAAATTGGGTCAAATTTATCAATCTATCCGCGTCAAAGAATCTAAAATTTATAACATTGGCGAACTTTACGGCTTGCCTTATTTGGAAGGAATTGTCAGTGTAGCTGCGAGATTTGAGCCAACTTCCGAACGGCGAGTGCAAGTGAAGTTTGAGCGGTCTATAGTAGGTTTAAGCAGGTTGATTTGCTATGAATCTCCGGGGAAGTTTATCGATGAGATTGAGTCGGGTAAAAAGTTCGCTGCTGTAGATTTCGGGCTGGATACTCGCGAACAGCAGGGATGGCTGGATATCACTTATTTGGATAAAGATTTGCGGATTGGACGGGGGAATAAAGACAGCGTATTTGTATTGACAAAAGAGTGATTTTGTGATGTGTGATAAAGTGCGATCGCCACTTAACTCATTCTCAATTTATCTTTCTTTCATCCGCGTTTATCCGCGTGCATCTGCGGTAAAAAATCAACAATATATCACTTTTGCAAACAATTCAACACTTACTAAAACCCTCAAATCCATAGCCGATAAAAGCTTCAGATAGGATAACCGTTAAAACTTAGCGTTAAGAATTGACAATTGACAATTATTGTGATATGTGCTTGAATTTTAATGGAAAAGGCGTTAGTACATTCCCGCCAAGAAACTTACTAACGCCTTTTGTGTACTCCTTACGAATACAACACGATTATGCCACAAAACGGTTATCAACAGGGATTCGCAGCGAATCCTGGGGCAATCGCGTACCAAAAACGGCTGTACCCTTGGGCGCTCGCCAAACTCATGCCCAGTATGCAGCGGGCGATTGTGGGGCGATTTCGCAGTCGATCGGATGCTGACGGGCACTTGCTGTGTCTGCGTCAACTGATGCCTCAAGCAACGCTTGTCGTAGTCTTTGAATTACAGCCAAACTAAAAGGAGGGTCTAACCCCCGTGGTTGCCCCTCTAAGAGTAGGGTAGACATGGAAGCATTACCCCCCTGCAAGTTGTTCACAATTCATACAAAATTGCTATATCAGCAATGCGAAATTTCCGATGCCCTTGAGGGATTGCCAAGTGCTTTACTATCGGAGACTTGGCAACTTTTAAATGAGGGAAATAGGAAGCCGGCGATGTGGTTTGCTCAACAAATTGGGAAGTTGTAGAGAGGTTGGCGAAAAGTGCCATCGCTCTTAATTTTTTACACACTTATAGCCTCAATCATAACATATAATAAAAATATATCTCCCGTGTTAATCTGCAATGAATGTACAATCTGTTTCGCGTTATGTCGCACGTCACCCTGAAATTTTGCAAAGGGAACCAATTATCGCAGGAACAAGGACTTCCGTTCGGGCGATCGTGGAATTGTGGCGTTTGGGTATTACTCCTGAAGAAATCCCCATGCACTTACCTCACTTGAAATTAGCTCAAATTTTTGACGCTCTGAGCTTTTATTTGGATAACCAGGAAGAAATAAATACTTATATTGAGCGCAATCGAATTCCTGAAGAATTGATTCATCCTGCTGTTAAAGCTGCAATGAGAAAGCCGTGAAACTGTTTGCAACTATTTATACAGATGAAGATGTTTCTAGGCTTGTAGCTACTTTACTGCTGGCTAGAGGGTTCGATGTGACGACAACCAGCGAACAGAGAATCCTGAGTAAATCCGATAGCCAACAATTAGCTTACGCAGCATCTATTGAGCGATGTTTCTCACCCATAATCGCGTAGACTTTGAGCGACTGCATCTAGATTATATGAAAGAAGAAAAACAACATTCTGGGATTATTGTGATTCCTCAAAAGAATGCCTATGAGATTGCTCAACGGGTTGCCATTTTATTAAATACGCTAACGGCTGATGAAATCGCTAATCAGCTTTTATATGTATAAAGCGATCGCACTTTGGAAAGCAAAGGGCGATCGCACTCTCCTCCAAAAACGCGATAGCTCGCTAATTTATCTGCTTTTATCTCCGTCCATCTGCCAACATCTGCGGTTAAAAAAATATCTATACCCCTTACAGTCATAAAAAATCTAAAATCTAAAATCATAAAAAAATGCTCCGACTCTCCCAAACCCAACTCAAAATCCTCGAAGAATGCCCCCGCAAATTCCAACACAGCTATCTCGAACTACTCGCCACCACCGCCTCCCCAGAGCACAAAGAAAAACTCACATGGGGAAGCCACTTTCACCTATTAATGCAGCAGCGAGAACTCGGACTTCCCATTGAATTTATCATCCAACAAGACCCCGAACTAGGACGGTGTGTGGCAGCATTTATCAACACCGCACCCGAACTTTTCGCCCATTCAGAAAATAGCGATCGCATTTTCCGCCAAGCCGAACACCCCCGCACCCTAATTTTCCAAGACTACCTATTCACCGTTATCTATGACTTGCTAATAGCAGAACCAAACGCAGCCCAAATTCTCGACTGGAAAACCTATCCCCGTCCTCAAAAATCAAAATGGATAGCCGAAAGTTGGCAAACTCGCCTCTATTTATACGTCTTAGTAGAAACCAGCGATTATTCCCCCGAACAAGTTTCCATGACATACTGGTTCGTACAATTGCAAGGAGAAGAACCGCCGCAAAAACTCACATTTTATTATAGCCAAACAGAACACGATCGCACAAAACAAGATTTAACCCACCTATTACAGCAGCTAACCGACTGGCGACAGCGCTATACCGAAGGCGGCGAATTCTTACCTCAAGTAGAAATTAGTTCCAATCTTTGCGATTCCTGTCAATTTGCCACTCGCTGCAACCGCACACTAGACACCCAAGCTGCCTCACCAAATCTTTCCGCAGAAACTCCCACAGATTGGCTGCCAAATCTTGCTATAATCGACGAAATATTTATTTAATATATAAACAAGCCCCCCCAATTTTACTCGTTACTAGGCTCTGCCTGGTAACGCAGATACGGAGGCTCTGCCTCGAATTTCCTCATCTTAAGCGAGGCAGAGCCTCTGGAAATGGGTTCCCCGGCTCTGCCTGGGAAACAGTGACTCGCTTAAGTTTTATTTAACATACAAAAAAGCCCTTGGATTCATCTGGGGTCACAATCTAAAATCTAAAATCGAATGGCAGAAATACCTCAAAACTGGCAAAATCAACTCTTACCCCAACCCCCAGCTTGGCTGATCGAAGCTGTCAGAAACCACGCACCAGAACTCCCCGGAAACTATGCCGCCGCACTTCTGTGGTATAGAGGAATTCACAATCCCGAACAAATACCCGGTTTCTTAAATCCCAAACTTTATCAACCTGCAAGTCCCTTTGAATTCGGACTAGAAATGAACTGGGCGATAGAAAGAATCCAGCAAGCACGAAACAGCGGTGAAAAAGTCGCAATTTGGGGAGACTTCGACGCCGACGGTATTACCTCAACTTCCGTACTTTGGGACGGACTGCGAGAATTTTTTGCTCAAAATAACCAACTAATTTATTATATTCCCAACCGTTTAACCGAATCTCACGGACTCAACATCCCGGGAATAGATGCCTTAGCCCAATCTGGAATTAGCTTAATTATTACCTGTGATACTGGCAGTACAAACATCGCCGAAATCGAATACGCCACCAGCTTAAATATCGATACAATTATCACCGACCATCATACATTACCTGACCATCGCCCGCCAGCTACAGCCATTATCAATCCCCGCTATTTCCCCCCAAACCACCAACTATTTAACCTTTCAGGAGTTGGAGTAGCTTACAAATTAGTTGAAGCCTTATATCACACATTACCGGATATTCCGCAGCGCCCGCTCACAGATTTATTAGAATTAGTAGCGATCGGCTTAATTGCCGATTTAGTCCAACTTACAGGAGACAGCCGCTATCTAGCACAAATCGGCATCCAACAACTGCAAAAACAAATCGCAAATCCCACCCGCCCGGGAGTTGCAAAATTGCTCGAATTGTGCAAAAGATCGGGCGATCGCCCAACCGACATTTCCTTCGGCCTCGGCCCCCGCATCAACGCCGTCAGCCGCATTCAAGGCGATGCCAGCTTCTGCGTAGAACTCCTCACCAGCCGCGACAAAAAACGCTGCGAAGAACTAGCAAATTTAACCGAAATTGCCAACTCCCGGCGCAAATCTTTACAAAAAGATGTTGCCAAAGATGCCGCCAACAAATTAGCCAAACTCGACCTCTCAACTACTAGCGTCATCGTCCTCAGCGACCCCCAATGGCCCGTAGGTGTATTAGGATTAGTAGCGGGACAAATCGCCCAAGAATACGGTCGCCCCGTGATTTTATTCAGCACAGAAGGAAGCGAAAAAATTAATGAAAATCCCCCGGAAATCCTATTTACCTCCTTCTTAGATGCTGAATCACCCACACTTTCACCATCCAAAATTGCCAGGGGTTCGGCGCGTTCCGCCAATCAAATCGACCTTTACCAATTAGTCAAAGACCAAGCGCATTTATTGCACAGATTTGGCGGTCATCCTTTCGCCGCCGGATTGAGTCTCCCTGTTGAAAATATCCCCCTATTTACGGATGCGATAAATCAGCAACTGCGACAACAATACAGCACCGATAGTTTAACAGCAGCCCCTGTTCAAGCCGACCTAAAAATTACTGTCTCCGAATTAGGAAAGGACTTATTTCAAGAATTAAAATTGCTCGAACCTTGCGGCATGGGCAACCCCGCCCCCAAATTGCTGATTAAAAACTGCTGGTTTGACAATCTGTGGAATCAAAAAATCAAGGACTTGAAAGGGCAAAAAGTAGAATATATCAAAACAGAATTTACAATTAGAGATGAATCTAGCGATACGGGATTTCCCGGCATTTGGTGGGGACACAATCAAAATGAAGTTCCCCAAGGCCGGTGCGATGTCACCGTTGAACTCGATTTTAATACTTACAAATCGCGGTATGAAGTGCGCCTCGTATCAGTGCAAGAACGCACGGAAGACAACAAAATAAATTCCCAGACTCAAATAGATTGGATTGTAGACTGGCGCAATAGAAATAACGATGAAGAGTTGTTAGCAGCCAGCACAAACTTACAATCTCAAATGCCGATCGACAATCTAGCTTACAATTCCGAAATGGTCGATCGCCAAAACTCGATCGTCCTCAAAGAATGCCCCGCAAGCTGGGACGAATTGCGGATCTGGTTTCGGCAAGCACAGCACACTCAGAAAAAACTCGCGATCGCCTATACATTACCCCCACTCGTACCCCCACAGCAAATCTGCCAACAGCTAATCGGCATCGCCAAATACCTCAGCCGCACCAAAAGACCCGTCACCAGACAGCAACTAACCCAAAAACTCGGCATCAGCGACACATCGCTGCAACTGGGGTTTAAAACCCTAACATCTCTCGGTTTCAAAATCAATTACCGCGATCGAGCTTTCCACATCGCCAGACAACCCGAAACCGCACAGCAGCAAGACGCGCCCGATCAAATCCCCAAACCCTTATTAGATAGCCAATCCATTCAATTCTCAGTACCAAATTCCCCGATTGCCGCCCGTTTTGCAGCGCAATTCCTAGCAGCAGTCTCCGAAGAACAATTCCGGCGGAAATATTTCTGTGAAGTACCCCTCTCCACCATTGTTTCGATCGCGCGAGAAACCGTTTTCCAAGAAGATTCTACAGCAATTCCCTTCTAACTGAGATATTGCACCATTGTTAAGCATAGGCAGGATGCCCCTTCCACTCATGAGATAGCTTTGCTTATGGGTTACACACGCTGTTACCACTGGTGGGGCTGGCTTTTGGGCCCCAGAAGCGAGAGAAATTTTTGTGGGTCTGGCTTAAGAGGTCTATTCCTGACACGGCGGCAACATCTCAGTTCTAAGAAATATCTTAGTTCTGAATTCATCCCGATAAAATAAGGCATAGGGCAATGCGAGTTATCCGTTGCGAGTCAGGCCCAAAACTCATAACTCCTAACTCACAGCCCAAAACCCAAAACTCCTCACCGCCAAACTCGATCGCCCATCTCCAATTTAAAACCCCTATGCTTCTCTGTCCCCGCTGCCAATTTGAAAATCCCAATCCAAACAAGTTTTGTCAACAATGCGGAAATTCCCTAATTTACAAACCTTGCCACGAATGCGGTGCCCAAGTCGCTTTTAGCGCCAAAGAATGTCAGAATTGCGGCGTCGCAACAGGTCAAGTGTGGCGGGCCATTATCTGCGGTCGATCGAATTTTCCAGCAGTCGAGCCAGACGAGTCAACCCTACCCCCAGCCGAGTTTCCACAAAAACCAGACATAGTTCCAGAAATCGCATCGCCCCAAAACTCTCCTGAAGCAATCACAGACGCCATTAAAACAGAAATTACCACCCCAGCCGAACCCCCAACAGCAGTCGCACCAACTTCTCCACAGACCGAAGTCCCCGAATTCAGCAGCCCAGAAATAGACGCTGTGGTAGCCGTGGGGGCGATCGCACCAGCATCCTTTCAAACAACAGAAAAAAGCTCTACTACCGCACCAGAGCGCGAAATAACCCCATCTGAACAGAATTTTACAACCGCACCACAGCCTAAACAAATCCAGGAAGCAACCGAGAACCCCCACAGCCCAAACATAGCTGACACCTCCCCTCCATCTCCAGAATTCCCCATCCCCAATTCAGAATATTTAATCCCTTCCCAGCCAGCCGGAGCTTATTTAGACACTCAGCAGCGCTACCAACTCCTAGAAACCGTGCCGCCGAGAAAACGCTCAGACACAGTAGCAGTAACAGTATTGGACTGTCAGCCGCTGGAAATGTCACCCCTCAAAGCCATGCTAGCAGCCAACTCTGCTAGCGTCGCCAGACGAACATCCCCCTATACCGCAGCAATCACAGGCGGAGAAAATTCAACCAATTCCGCCTTAGCAGAGCTTTGCCAAGGCATAGCTGAACCTTATCTGGCACTTCGGTGGCAATTCTCTCAAAACCTGCCAGTCATTCACGATAGCTGGTCAGACAACGAACAGGCAGTCCTGCTGCTAGAAGACTGCTCCCAATGGCCGCTGCTGGTAGAACGGTGGAGTCAACCCGAAACTTCCACCCAGCAAATTTTATACTGGCTGCACGAAATGACAGAACTCTGGGCTGCCCTAGAACCCTGGCGCTGTCGGCAAAGCTTGTTGGAACTGACAAATTTGCGAGTCAACCCCGACTCTTCCTTTTCCTTGGCTTCTTTGCGGCTGCAATACCTCTATCCCGAACCGGCAGGCTCAAACCTGCAACTGGTAGATTTGGGGCAACTGTGGCAGGTGATATTTAGCCAGTCCGATCATCATCGCACTCAGTTTGGCGCCTTCCTCGAACTGCTGCAACAAATGTACAGAGGCGAGATTAACACAATCGAAGAATTGCGATCGCGCCTAGAAACAGTTCCCCTCGAACTCCAACCCGCACCTTCACCAAGCTCAACCCCGACGCGCCGGCCTTTCCGCGGCACCGACGAGTCGCACCCCGACGTTGGCGAAGTATTAACCCAGCCCATGCCACTCCAGATTTACAGCTTAGAAGACGCAGGCCTCACCGATGTTGGCCGCACGCGCGACCACAACGAAGACTTCTTCAGCATCTGGACTCAGCTAAACAAACTCGAAAGTTCCTTCGGTCGTATTTTTCAAACCAAAGGGCTTTACATTCTCTGCGACGGCATGGGCGGACACGACAGCGGAGAAGTAGCCAGTCAACTAGCCGCTGAAACTCTCAGAGAATTCTTTCAAACCCGTTGGGAAAATCAACTACCTCCGGCAGACACCATCCGCGAGGGAGTCCTGCTAGCCAACAAAGCCATCTTTGAAATCAATCAAAAGGACGGACGCTCCGGCAGCGCCCGCATGGGTACAACTCTAGTCGCAGTCTTAGTTCAAGACACCCAATTCGCCGTTGCCCACGTCGGCGACAGCCGCCTCTACCGACTGAGAAAGGGACAAACCCTAGAAAAAATCACCTCCGACCACGAAGTTGGGCAGCGCGAAATAAAGCGCGGGGTTGACCCGGAAACTGCTTATGCCCGTCCCGACGCCTATCAACTAACTCAAGCCATCGGCCCGCGAGACAGTAATTTTCTCAAGCCCGACGTGCAGTTTTTAGACTTGTGCGAAGATACCTTATTAATTTTGGCTTCCGACGGCCTGACAGATAATGATTTGCTGGAAACTCACTGGCAGAACACTCTCGAACCCCTGTTCAATCCCCAAGCCGATCTCGACCAGGGAGTTGCTCAGTTGATTGAATTGGGCAACAAACGCAACGGTCATGACAATATCACGGCAATTATCATTCGGGCGCAGGTAGGCGCATTTCGATTTTAGAATTTGGATGCTGCCAACTTTTTCAAAGGTGGCACATTCCCCCTGTGACGGCATGGGTTAAACCTGCAACTGTTGCAGAGAAAAAAAACAGATTCTGCCGTTTCCGGGCAACGTTTTACTGCTCGCTCTGTTTTCTAGGTATCCGGTGTTAAAACAGCTTAGGTTTGAGTGTTCAAAAACTGATTACAGACCCATACGATTGCAGAAAAGCTGTGAAGTACCAACCATTTATCCGTAGCCTTAATTTTGAGATTTTGTTCCGGGAATCTACCGGAAAAAGTATCTTGATAGTAAGTTGATTCATCATAGTTGAAAGAGCTTTCACTTAAAAAAATAGTTAGTATAATGAAAAAAAAATAACTAAAATGAAGTGAGTCAGCAGGCGGGATGATGCAAAATCTGTTTTATACTAGATCGCTATCGGGGCAAGGTGGACATAGGTGGGAAGTGTCAGCCCTACATATATGTGGGGCTGACATCACAATCTGCTGCTACATCAAATTTACGTAAAAGCTTAGGGATTGTTTACTTAGTTTTTGGTGTTGCAATTGTTAAATCGATCGACTGTGTTTTAAGGGGCGATAGACACCTCACAAATTTTATGAATAATTGTTCCCAAAAAACTATTTATAAATTCATGGTTTATGGAATATTTAATCACAATCAGGATATTATAAATGTTTAGTGAAACTCACCTGTAAAGCTCATAATTAATTTTTAATCTCTAATTTTTCAAAGCCCTACGCCCCTAATCTGTAAGTTTCCGCCAACTCTCACTGCCACATCAGGGAGTTCAACCACATCAATCGAAAATGCTGCTGACTCTTTTAGATCCAGACAAACAGACCCCCCTGCAACAGTGGAGTTTCGAGAGCGAATCCATTATTCGCATCGGCCGCTCTCCTGAAAATCACGTTGTGATCCCCAATGCTCTAGTGTCGCGGCAGCATCTGGAATTGCAAAGAGTTAATAGCGGGAGAGCCAGCCAGTGGTACTTAGTCAATTCCGGGACAAATGGCACTTTGGTGAACGGTATTCTCATGTCTCAGGGTTGGATATCCGACGGTGCCCTGATCCAGTTGGCGCGGGGCGGTCCAATTCTGCATTTCCAAGTGGTTACTATTGAAGTCGGTGGCAAGATTGAGGCGAACCCCACCGTCAATCTCGTGGCACCGAGGTGTACCCACGCGGGAAACCCGCCGGGGAATTTATTCTGCATCCACTGCGGCGAACCGATTAAAGTCGATCGCACAGTCCGTCACTACCAAGTGCTGCGAACTTTGGGGCAAGGCGGTATGGGGACAACCACTTTAGCCTGGGATCGAGATAAAGCGAAAGCTCAACAACCCGGAAGTTCCCCCGCAGCTTCTCTGGTAGTCCTCAAGGAAATGAATGCTGATATGGCTCAAATAGTCAAAGCTCAAGAACTGTTTGAACGTGAAGCTAAAACTCTCAAGGCCCTCCACCATCCGGGAATTCCTCAGTTTTTTGACTTTTTTGTGGAAGGGGGCAAAAAATACTTGGTGATGGAAATGCTCCACGGCGAGGATTTAGAAAAACGCATCTACAACCGCGGGCCTGTTGCTCCCCAACAAGCAATAGAGTGGATGATCCAAACCTGTGAGGTTTTGGACTACATTCACTCTCAAAAACCCCCGATCGTCCACCGGGATATTAAACCTGCTAATTTGCTGGTGCGCCACCGCGACAATTGCATTACAGTGCTGGATTTTGGTGCCGTTAAAGAAATCGGCACTCCTCCAGGGACTCGCATCGGCGTTGAAGGCTACACCGCACCAGAACAAGACCGGGGACAGCCTCTCCCTCAGTCGGATTTATATGCTATTGGACCTACTTTGATTTTTTTGCTGACGGCCCAAAGCCCTCAAAACTTTTACGGCAAAATAGCTGGAGGTTACGGGTTTAAGCTCGAAAATATTCCGACCATCGCCCCCAAGCTGCGGGAGACCATTTTGCGAACCACGGCAGCTAAGCCTGGGGATCGCTTTCAAACTGCTCAACAATTAGCTCGAGCTTTAGCAGCTTCCCTTTAATAGAAGTCAAAAGTCACAAGTCACAAGTCAAAAGTCATTAGGAAGAAGGCAAAGGGAAAAGGGAAGAGGGAAGAAGCTAGCAACGGTAAATTTATGAAATAAAATTTACCCGATCGCCTCGAAATTTCTCTCCGACACCCCAGTCCTCCGTCTCCTCTGTTATTCCTCGTCCCAAGCTTCTACAGCTATCAACTCGCTCACGGGGTCTTGCATAGAAAAATCAAACTCTAGCAATTGCTGTTTCCAGTACGGCCATTCGTCGCCGTAAAGCAGAGCTATTTTCCAAATGCTGTCTGTGGGCTTGATAATGTCAGACGTGACAAGAGAATGCACCTGACGCTGGAACTTAACCATCGGCTGTATAACCTGCTGGCTCATAATACCTCTTGAATTGTTTAAATCTTGTGTAATTACAACTTCCCAGCTCACACTTGTTACCGCAGTTTCGCTAAGAACAGTCTCGCCAAGATACGTGTAGATTTTTGTCGGGAAGCTACATATTCAACTTGTATCTTAACACTGTTCGTTTTGACAAGGGCCTATAAGCAGGACTGAAGAGTCAAGACCGACTTCAAAGAATTAATCATCTTTAAATTGTCCCGCTATATGCTGTCGATCGACAGTGGGAGGTTTGCCGCCTCGATTGTTTCCACATCGTTGTTTCCACATAGTGGCAGATGCAAGGGCTACGTTCGGCTTGTTCTTGACAAGGCTGAGTTTGCGTAGGAGAAACTGCAACTACTGCTCTTTCGCTGCTACAGCGTAATTTCCGCTTTCCTGCGGGTAAACCACACCTGTTTCACCTTCGACGCTGGGTTCGCTGTGAGAGTGGGGTCTGAGCTACATAAAATGATTATAACTCTACTCACCGCAAAAGCGATCGAAAATTGTTGGATACTGTTGATCGCCACCCCTAAATGTCGATCGAACATTCTAGGCTGTCCCACGCGGACCCGCAGGCAAGTTCCAAACCCATCGTCCGTCTTGATTCAATAAATCTCAAATCTCAAATCTCAAATCTAAAATTGTATGACTTGGACAAGGCGACACATTCTCACTCTGGCTGATTTTACCTCGGACGAATACGATACGGTGCTGCAAACTGCAGCCAGTTTTCGGGAGGTGCTCGGCCGCCGCACGAAGAAAGTGCCGGCCCTGCAGGGTCAAGTGGTCGCGAATTTGTTTTTTGAACCTTCTACCCGGACTCGCAATAGTTTTGAGTTGGCGGCGAAGCGACTGTCAGCGGATACGCTGAATTTTACCCCGGGAAGTTCTTCTCTGACGAAGGGGGAGACTATTCTGGATACGGCTAAGACTTATCTGGCGATGGGAACGGATTTGATGGTGATCCGGCACGAACAAGCTGGAGTTCCCAGCACAATTGCTTCGGAAATGGATCGCTTGGGTTCGAGAGTCAGCGTTCTCAATGCTGGAGACGGTCAGCACGAACACCCATCGCAAGGTTTGCTAGACTTATTTACTATTTGTTCTCTGTTAGATACCGAACGTCCGCGGCTGGAACTTTTAGCGGGCAAAAAAATTGCTGTGGTGGGGGATATCTTGCATTCGCGGGTGGCTAGGTCTAATATTTGGAGTCTAACGGCTTCTGGGGCAGAGGTTCATTTGGCCGGGCCGCCAACTTTGCTACCGCTGTTGTTTGCTGAGTGTGGCGATGGTAGGGAAGGTAAGTTATTTTTGCATTGGCAGCTTGAACCTGCTTTGGCCGATGCTGATTTTGTGATGACTTTGCGACTGCAGAAGGAACGGATGAGCGACCATTTGCTGCCGAGTTTACGAGAGTATCATTCTTTGTACGGGATTACGCGCGATCGGCTCAAACTCTGCAAGCCGGATGTGAAGGTGTTGCACCCTGGCCCAGTTAACCGTGGCGTGGAAATTAGTTCGGATTTGATGGACGATGCCCAGTTTAGCCTGATTTCTCAGCAAGTTACCAGCGGCGTGGCGGTGCGGATGGCATTACTTTATCTAATCGGCGGCGGTAAAGTTTAGGCTGTTAGTTGTTAGTCTTGAATTTTGGATATTTGATTATTTTTAATCTCCATCGCCTCTTTAAAATAATCGTTACCCGGTTTTGCCGGGTAACGAGCAACACTCTTTCTAGAAATGTAAAGTGCTCTAGTTAAGAGTTAGGAAAGCCACGAGGCTTTCACCCAGCCGCCACCTTTGAGTTGGGCCCAGCCGTTTCTGTAACGACCGGTCAATGCCACATTGTCTCCATTGTATAACTTGCCGATGACATGAGAACAGCCATCGGGGCGGTGGCGGATATTCAGTCGGCCGCCGTTGGTTGCAACTTCAGCGTAGCTGTGACGGCTATGACCGCCACAACGGGAGTAGCCGCAACTTGCCTGCGCTTCGCCTGGGACACCCAGAACAGATAGAGCTACTGCCATACCTGCAACGCCTATCCATGCAGAATTAGGAATTTTCAAGCCCAGTTGGTCTAACGACTTGACTTGGAGTTCGGACTCTGGAGATTCATAAGCAACAAAAGAGTGGCTCAATGCTAGTGCTTCCATAGTTTCCTCGTAATTGTTTTTAACATTTATTGGTGCAGACTCAGGTCGAAACCTCCATTAACAGCCCAAACTATTAACTTATGTTTCATATAAGGCACATGAGGGCGTTACGGTTTTGCTTTTGCGTAGTATCCGCCAATTTGCCTCAACCCTGCACAGGTATATCATGTCATCTAAGTAGCTTTCCGGAACAAAAAAATAAATAAAGTTTACATCTGCTGCTAAAAATTTTGCCGACGCGGATCAGAAGTCCGGGCAGAATTAAACTTAACTGTGTCATTCAAAAGGGAAGAAAGTAATCGTTTGGGGTTGGAGATTGCTTGTACTGAGTTACGAATGACACTATTTATTGGGTGTGCTTATTTATTGAGTTGCTAGAGCAATACTGGCAGTTAATTTTATCGAACAAGTATTTTGCTCGTCTTCAAGTACGGTATGAATAGGGTTGTGGTGAGTCATATTGTAGCCGATCGCACTCGTGCAGAAGTTCGGGGTGATGGCGTCGGGTCCTCGCCCGTGCTACGAAATGGGTCTCAACATTAGCCACCCGTTTCCCGGACAAGGATGCAAGATCGATCGCGACTTGATTTGTGTCAAGATCGATTAACTTCCCCACCACCACTTCTTTGGCAATGAACTCTAGCGCTGCACTTTCGATCGGCACAATTCCTCAACGCCATGAATCAGACAGCTTCGCCATTACCTTAGCGCCGTTGTCTGTAGAGGAAATATACGCTTTGGCAGATGACCCTGCGAACGGAGCCGTGGTAATGATGAGCGGTACAGTCCGCAACCAAACTGACGGTCAAGCTGTAGTTTCCCTAGAATATCAAGCCTACGAACCTATGGCCGTGCGAGTATTCCAGCAAATCGCTACGGAAATCCGCCGCCAGTGGATCGATGTCAATCGGGTCGCCATTCACCACCGCATCGGACACTTGCAGGTGGGCGAAATCAGCGTACTGGTGGCTGTTGGCTGTCCCCACCGGGGGGAGGCCTTTGCAGCTTGCCAGTACGCGATAGATACGCTAAAACACAATGTACCGATTTGGAAAAAGGAACATTGGGCCGACGGTTCTAGCAGTTGGGTTAGTATTGGAGCGTGCGAGGTTGTCGGGCATTAGTAAGCAGTCAGCAGTCATTGAGTGTCTGATGACTCAAGCCGATGGCAGTTTCCGAGTGCGGGAACCAATCGGGATCTGCTAGCGTCAAAAAGTGTGGAATGTTCGATGAGCCAATTCCACCGATGAGCGACTTTATTTCCGTGTCCTGGTCTGCGGTTGTGGCGACCGTTCAAAGAGTGCAATTGCCAGCCGAAAAACTCTCTAATTATGACTTGGTGTTGCGTTGTCAGGAAGGAAATCGACCTGAAAGCACTGCCTTTTCAGAACTGTTGAAGCGGTATCAGTCCCACGTAGACAGGGTACTCTATCACTTGGCCCCTGACTGGCAAGACCGAGCAGACTTGGCTCAGGAAGTGTGGATTCGGGTCTACCGCAATATTAACCGCTTGCAAGAGCCTGTTAAATTTCGGGGCTGGCTGAGCCGCATCGCCACTAATTTGTTTTACGATGAGTTGCGGAAGCGCAAACGGGTGCGAACTCCGCTGTCGCTGGACGTACCCCGTGCTCTGGAAGATGGCGAGGTTGATTGGGAAATTCCGGCCGACAGTCCGGGACCTGATGAAGATTTGACGACTAGAGAATTTTACGACCAGTTGCGGGTGGCGATCGCAGATTTGCCTGAAGTATTCCGCACGACAATTGTTTTAAGAGAAATTGAAGGTTTAGCCTATGAGGAAATAGCCGAAATGACCGGAGTTTCTCTGGGAACTGTCAAGTCGAGAATTGCTAGAGCTCGCCAAAGATTGCAGTTGGAATTGCAAAAATATCTCGATGGTAATTAGCAATAGTGCTTTTAGAGGTCGATCGAGAAGATTTGGTCATGTTTGCTGTCATATCAAAACTTCTCTTTTAAAATATAAATAAGCAGTAAATCATTCTAATAGCCGGGGCATCCTTCCCCCATAAAAGCAACTTTGAAATATGAATTATAACTTTGAATCGGATAAAAATCAGCATCAGCAAGGTATCGGGGATTCACTCGCTGAAAATCAAGCTAACAACAATTATCCCCAGGGGAATGTAACTACTATGATGCGCGATCGCTTTGAATTGCTGAGTGCTTACCTCGACGGCGAAGTGACGGCTGCAGAACGTCGGCAAGTTGAGGACTGGCTGACAAATGACCCCACTACAAAACGTTTGTACTCGCGACTGCTGATGATGCAGCAGAGTTTTCAGGCAATGCCGGTGCCTGCTGCCGAACAATCTGCACAGGAGTTGGCGGCGAAGGTTTTGCAGCGGGTGGAACGCAAGCCGAAACGAACTTGGATTTTGGGTGGAGGTGCGATCGCAGCTTTGTTGATTGCGGTGGTGTCTGGTGTCGGTGGCGGCCGCCAATTGTTTGCTCCCGAGTTTGCTCGATCGCCCGTTCCTGCTGAATCTGACGGTTTGATGGTGGCTTTAAACGAGCCTCTGGTGGAGATTGTTAATCCCAACGATTTGATGCTTGGGGTGAATGCACCGATCGTGGATATTCCCAAAGTTGGTGTAGCAAGCCCTCAAAAGTCATTGCCAAAGGCACAATAGGATTTCTGTTTTGAGCATCAATGAAGTTGCTAAGCTCCCTAGATAAGGGGGCTTTTACGGTTTTTCTCAGTTTTTCAAGTGGATATATCCTTTGACACTTTCCTGGCTTTGAATGACTTATTGTAGGGCATCGCATCTTAATATCGGAGTAGGTAGCTAGTGGAATTAGAGCGGGCGATCGCACTTGTCACCTGTTTTTTTGATATTTGCGATCGGCAACAGCAATGTTTCCTCAATTTCCTGCCGCACAGCAGGAGATACATTACAACCGCTATTAAGGCAATCTACCAGCAATTTATTAGCATCGTAATACTTACTCAGCAATGACTTCTGCTGTTCGCTAAATTCCCAATCGTGACCTATATTGCGATATTTAATCATCACATTTCTTAATTGCTGAGTCCAATCTTGACCTTTAGCTTTCCACCACTCCCGCTCCATTTTCCACCACGCCTGCATTTTGTAGGTATATGTTGAATCATATAGTTGTTTTTTGAGTTGTTGTAGCGATAGCTTCAATTCAGGTTCCAGATTCAAATTCATAGTAAAGACGAGGATAGAGATCAGATTGCGAGCTGACGCAGCAGCATAAACATAGGAAATATTAAGGTCAAGTGCATAGAGCATTCCAAGATCAAGAAGAATATCAATAGTCAAATCAGAATCGCGTTCATCGTCATAAGAAGAAGTATTGTCAGAAAAAGAAGAAGAAGTAAAGTCAAATAAAAAAAGTCTCAGAGGTGGTCTAAAGGTATGGTCAATGGCATAACCAAGGCTATGGACCAAACTTATGTCAACCTCCAAGTGAGGACTACGGTTACTAACGCGCTCTACCTCTCTACCCATATAAAAAGCGCGGATAGCTGATCGTTTATAGGGATCATTAACGGAAATAGATTTATTTCTTATCCACATTAGAAACTGCTGTAACTGCTCATCGTCCGCGACGAGTGCATCAACTTGCTGTTTCATTAACAGCAATAAGTTATCAGCTTTTCGCAACATCCCAACCGCCAGAAAAAAGACTTCTCGCCAACGCTTCTCGCTCAGGTGGCTGACCAGTTTTTCCAAAGTTTCTGGCTCGGAATTGTTAACCATTTCTCTAACCATGAAATACTCTTGAAATGTTAGATGAGAAAACGAATAAATTCCTCTTGCCCTCTCCACTAATAAACCATGTTGTGCCTCGATCGCCTTCAGGACAACCTCACTATCCATTTCTAACTGAACGCGGTCAGTTGTGGCATCGGGTAAGTTAGCCAGATAATCGGCAATCACTTGTTGGATTTGATTTTTTTCAAAAAAGTAATCGCCCCGCTCAAAAGTAATAGCTGCCACAAAAGCAAGTAAATGTTTCTTGCGGCACAAATTCAAATCTCGATAAACTTCATCCCGTTGAATGCCTCTAGTTTCATCCCATTTTCTGAGCATAAGTTCCAGTCCTTCCTCATACAACTTGGCTCGGTTGGATGGGAAATCTGCTTTGGCTTGGAATACTAAACAAGTCAGATTAAGCAAAATTGGCGTTACTGCCAGTTCTAGAATTTGCTGATTTTTTTGCAGTTTAAGCTTCTCTACAAATTGAGATGCTAAAGCTTTCCCTGCCTCAATATTCTGGGAAAATGCTGCAAACCAATTTTTAGCAAAGGCAGCGGTTTGTTCGCAATTAAAATCCGCTACCTCAACACAGGTAAAGGCTTCGTCGTGAAATCTGTACTTAGAAGCGGCAATTCGACAGGTAATAATAAACTGATTGTTGTAATACTTTTGGACAAACTGACGAATCTGTCTGACGACTGCATCGCTATCTGATTCTGGCACTTCATCTAAGCCGTCCAATAAAATCAAGCCTCTGCCTTGACTGAGTACGAATTCAGTTTGCGATCGCGCCTCAACTCCGCAACTGGCAAATTCGTCGCTGATATATTCTAATAAGTCAAGATTAGGGATTTCAGCAAAGGTTTTCAGAGGGATAAAAATCGGTATTTTGTTTGCTTCAAATTTTGCGCGATCGCACTGAATGGCGAGGTGTTTCAAAAAGGTAGTTTTACCGGAACCAGGTTTGCCGAGTACCATCAGTTTAGAGTGAGATTTCACCGCATCCAATCCTGGTACTCGTTTCTGGCGTACTTTACCTAAACCTAAGCGGTTAAAGTTATCCGCATCTGGGTTGAAGCCTCTGAGTAAATCGCTAATTTCTCCCGGCTGCCAACTGGTAATTTCCTCCAAAATGTTGACTTCAACGTAGAGGTTGCTGACCTCAACGGGCTGTGCAATATCCAACAGTTGCATTTTGCTGTAAAGCTGTTGGATTTTGCTGTGGCATTTTTGCCGTATCTCTTCCACTACCGAATCAATAGGCTGTTGGCAAAAATCTCTAACCTCCCCAACCCTCCCTTGGTAAGAGGGGGCTACAGGATGACGATCGACAATTTCTTCCCAATTCAACTGCAAAACCGTGCAAAAAGCCTTGAAAGCATTAGCTTTAATGGGTTCTCTTCCTGCTAAAAAGCGCCTCCAAGTTGGCAGCGACAGGCCATCGGCATAGGGGCCGGCCTCTGTCCAAGTTCGATCGGGTTCTAATTTTTGACTAGCTTCTACTAACCATTTGGGGTCTTCTATTGTCGAGCCCCTTTCTCTTCTAGCTTGCTTAATTTTTACTAATCCCTCCTCAGAGGCTTTGAGGGTCGTCATTATATAATTTACTTTTCTAATTGTCAATGTCAATTTTAGATCAGTTTAGCGATCGCAAACTGAGTTTGTCAAGACCCCAGCAACAAAGAGAAAATGATCCTGACAACAACTGCACGGCATACGGGAAAAGTCAGGCATAAATCAGGCAAAATTAGCTCTTCAGAATGCCATTCTGTTGTGTCTCTAAAAATCACCTATTAAATAATGAGAAAGGATAGCAACATGAGAAATAGTATAAATGACATTCCCTCCCGTGGAATAGGCATAAAACTTATTAGCAAAATTGCCCATAAGCTAAGCTATACACGCACTTCTGACGAGCGAAACTGTCTATTAATTGTGAAATATTTTCATCCAGGTATAATACCACCCCAACCTCCGCCTCAATCTGGTTATTTTAAGCGGGTACTTGACTGGTGGAATGCCTTTATTTTGGAGTGGAAAAAGCAACGAAATTACCAATCTTGTCAAACTTATAACCAGCCAATTAAAACAATTCACCTTCAACTCAATACTGACCTCAAGAGTGTTGTTCAAGTTTTATGGTGGGTCGAGCAGTTTTTAGAGTATCTACCCATTCCCGAAGCAGTTTTGCAGCAGTGCAAACTTGCTACGATAGAAGGGTTTACAAATGCTGTTCGCCACGCCCACAAAAATCTGCCATTTGAAACTCCGATCGGCCTTGAAATAACCGTATTTAGGGCTTGCTGAATAATTGATCGCTTTTTGGCGATCGGGAGTGATCGATTATTCAACCAGAGTTAAAGATGAGTT
>NZ_JAUBQU010000212.1:4141-5686 GCF_036701435.1 Microcoleus sp. Pol12A5 | reverse complement strand
CCGGTCTGTCCGAAAATAGCATTGTCAGCAGCGATCGTCAAGTCGCAAATTAAGTGCAGAACGTGACCGCCTCCAATTGCGTAGCCTGCCACTAAAGCAATTACAACTTTGGGCATAGATCGAATCAACTTCTGCAAGTCGAGCACGTTCAAGCGCGGTATGCCACCTTCGTCTACATATCCCGCCGAACCCCGCACGCTTTGGTCGCCGCCGGCGCAAAAGGCGTATTTGCCGTCTGTATGAGGCCCCGCACCGGTGAACAGGACAACGCCGATTTTTGTGTCTTCGCGGGCATCAGTAAAGGCATCGCACAGTTCCAGCACGGTTTTGGGACGGAAAGCGTTCCGTTTGTGAGGTCGATTGATGGTAATTTTGGCGGTGCCGCCGCTTTTGTGATAGAGAATGTCTTCGTAGGTTTTGGCAGTTTGCCATTCAATTTGCATAATCAATCGATTTGAGATTTGAGATTGAGCTGAGTCAATCAAGGCAGCGACAAGTCGTTTTTAGATTTTAGAGGCATTCGGTTCAATGGGATACAAGGGTCGATCGACTCTTGCCCAAAAAATAAAGCGGGACTTAGGCAGAAACCAGGCTTTTGATCAACATA
This sequence comes from Microcoleus sp. Pol12A5, assembly GCF_036701435.1. Lineage (NCBI taxonomy): Bacteria > Bacillati > Cyanobacteriota > Cyanophyceae > Oscillatoriales > Microcoleaceae > Microcoleus > Microcoleus sp. Pol12A5. Next base: position 5,079 of record NZ_JAUBQU010000212.1, on the reverse strand, counting down.
CGCCGTGCAGCGCTCTGGGTAGGGGTTAAACAACCCGGTTTTTGAGGGTAAGATCGCCCAATTCCCATCTCAATTGGAAACAGCGTCAAATCCTCGAACTCCTCTCTCACTACTTTGACTGCCCCAAAATTTATATGCGCTGGATTATTTGCGGAGTAAAATACCCAGCAAGTGCTTTGCTGCTTTGCCAAATACCGGATCGCGGGACTCGAATTCGCTGGGATCGAGTAAAGCTTGAACTTCGGCAAAAGCTTCTGAGTCGAGGGTTCCTTCTTTAGTAAATAAAGTGTCTATGACTGCAATGTGTCTGGAGTCGAGGCCGAGCCGATTTGCGATCGACTGTAAGTACATTTGCTCCCGCATATCGATGTGTCCGTCTGCGGCTGACATTTCGTAGCCGGAACCGATGAGCAACAGTTTTTCAGATTCTGAGAACAAAGCTGTCAGGGTTAGCAATTCTGTGGGGTTGAAGTAAACCTGCTGTTTGGAGATTCCTTTGACAAGGCGCTGAATTAGTTCTACCCGATCGCGGTCGCCGCTAGCAAAGGCTTTGAGAGTCTTTTGTAGCCGTTCTTCTTCTTCAACTGCGATCGTCCTGTCAATAATCATCACTCCGCGCAGGATGGAAATTAGAGCAGTCACAAACACTACCAAAGGAGTGATATCTTGTTCGCGCAGCTTTTGCCGGCTAATGCGGCACAACAGCTCAACAATTTCAGTGGTGATCGTCGTGGTGTCCATAATTAAAAATGACTTTCTATTAAGCTGTAATGTAACTTTCTTTCTCGATCTTAAGTTTTTCTGTTACGTAGGTATGACGTGAATTCTAAAACTGAGCCATTGTCTATTAGTGATACTACTTATTTTATTCACAAACGCTGGATGACTAGGGCTGTGGAGTTGGCACAAGCAGCCGGTGATGCCGGTGAAGTACCCGT
>NZ_JAUBQU010000212.1:0-4041 GCF_036701435.1 Microcoleus sp. Pol12A5 | reverse complement strand
TATTTTATTCACAAACGCTGGATGACTAGGGCTGTGGAGTTGGCACAAGCAGCCGGTGATGCCGGTGAAGTACCCGTTGGTGCTGCCATTGTTGACGGTACTGGCAAATTGATTGCCGAAGCGCAAAATCGGCGAGAGCGAGACTGCGATCCGACTGCTCACGCTGAAATCTTGGCTTTGCGGGCGGCCGGCCAAGTTTTGCAAGACTGGCATCTCAACCAATGCACGCTCTACGTAACGCTGGAACCTTGCCCGATGTGCGCTGGTGCGATCGTCCAAGCTCGGATTGGTTTGCTGGTATACGGAGCAGATGACCCGAAAACTGGCACAATTCGGACTGCTGCTAATATTCCCGATAGCGCGCATTCGTGTCACCGCTTAGAGGTGCTTGGCGGTATTATGGAGTCTGTTTGCCGCGATCAGTTGCTTTCTTGGTTTGAAGCGCGCCGGAAAAATTAACAGGTAAAATTTTTTACTTTCTTCGGGGCGATGTTTAATCGAAATTGATCCTTTAACTGAAATAATAGATCCGTAATTGCCCGATCGAGCTTTCCAGGCGGCCGAGTACTTTGTATTAGTGCTGTCCGGTTGGCTGAGGTTTTATCTGTTAGAGATTATCTCTTGCGGGCGCGATCGCTCGATCGGCACAAGGCCAATAGCAAAAGTGTCCCGATCTAAAAACTAAAGATTTAGCCAACACCTTACTTTAGACTTTAGATCTCGATCAAGCAGCTTAATTGCTATGCCCCACACCGCCACGATCGCCGTTGAGTCCAGTAAATCATCTCTAGTGAAGCCAATGCCTGCCAAGGTAGCATCTAATACCTCTCGCGTTTCTCCTTGGTTAACCTCCTTGCTCTATCCGCTAGGTCACTATGTTGTCCTACCGTTTCATTTTGGCAAGATTGAGATAACCGGACAGGAGCACTTGCCGAAAGACGGGCCTGTCATCTTAGCCCCTACGCACCGTTCCCGGTGGGATGCCCTGATGATGCCCTATTCAACCGGACAGAAGGTGACTGGACGCGATTTGCGGTTTATGGTAACTGCTGATGAGGTCAAAGGACTGCAAGGTTGGTTCATCAGACATTTGGGGGGGTTTGCTGTCGATCTCAAGCATCCGGCAATTGGCAGTCTCCGTTATGGGGTGGAACTGCTCCTTGACAAGGAAATGTTGGTGATTTTTCCCGAAGGCGGTATTTTTCAGGATGGCGAAGTTCATCCGATTAAGCCGGGATTGGCGCGTTTGGCAATTCAAGCAGAGTTGAGCAAACCGGGTTTGGGGGTTAAAATTGTACCGATGAGTATCCGCTATCGCCCGCGCATTCCTCAATGGGGTTCTCAGGTAAAAATTGCGATCGGTGCTCCGATTTCCGTGGCGGATTATGCCCATGGTGGCGGTGGTAAAAAAGAAGCACGATTGTTGACAGCCGATCTTGAAATGGCTCTTAAAAAGCTTGATGAAAGTTGAGAAGAAGGAAGTTCGGCAACTGATTCGCTCGACGGATGTCTGGAAGAAGGAAGTTCGGCAACTGATTCGCTCGACGGATGCAACGGATGTCAGGAAGAAGGAAGAAGGAATTATGATATAATTTTTTCTGGTGCTGTCGAGAGATGCAGCACTTATTTCGCTGCTTTGTTATGTCTGTATTAAGTGTGAGCATTAATGGATTGTGCTTTGAACTTTAAGCCTGGTCAAATTGTCAGTTTAGAATGTGGAGATGCGTGCCTGCATTCCGAGGTAATCCAAGTGGTTGAGGCACGTCAAGTTTGTTGGGTGCGCCCTTTGATGTTAGTTGTATCGGCGTCGGGGAAGGATTTATCGGCGCAATGGTCGGAAGAATACACTTTATCCGATTTGCGAGATGGTGCTGATTTGCTGTGGCCGCGGAGTTTGTTTCGGGCGGCGCTGGATACCGAGGTAATTTCGCTGTTGAGTCAGTTGCAGTCTCTGGACTCTGAGAAAAAGGATGGTGCGATCGCATCTCGGCAACTTAGAGATTTTGTCGATCGAGTTTGGGAAGCTTTTCCCAGTGCTTTTCATTAAGCAGATATCTGGCGTTTTGTCTATTAGTCCGCCAGGGGTTGAAAACCCCTGTCTAATAGCTAAAGCCCTCTTGGATAGAAGTAATACTCTCTTGATTCTTCAGTCCGCGTAGGCGGACTTCGTTTGTCTAGAAGCGATTTCAATTGCCCCATTTTCTTTCCGCTTTTCGCGGACTATTATACTAAAATACAGCGTGTGAAAGCTCTTCGGGGTTGAGATTATTGTGAATAACTTGACCGTCGCGGAACCAGACAACGCGGCGAGTTTGGCGCGCTACTTCCGGTTCGTGCGTTACCATAACAACAGTCATGCCGCTTTCGTTGAATTCGGTAAAAATATCCATTACTTCTTGAGTAGTTTTTGTATCCAATGCACCTGTAGGTTCGTCAGCCAGCAACAACACGGGACGGTTGACAATAGCCCTGGCAATGGCTACGCGCTGCTGCTGTCCTCCTGATAGTTGATTCGGTCTGTTTTGCAGCCGACTTTCCAGGCCTACTTTCGTTAAAGCATCAACTCCCCGTTCGCGTCTTTCTGCTGCGGGAATGCCGGCATAAACCATCGGTAACATGACATTTTCTAAGGCTGTCAATTGAGGCAACAGGTGAAATTGTTGGAATACAAACCCTAATTTTAAATTGCGAATTCCGGCTAATTCTTCTTCCGGCATTTGGGCGACATCTACGCCGTCTAAGTAGTAACTGCCGCTCGTAGGTCGATCGAGACAGCCGATAATATTCATAGCTGTAGATTTGCCGGAACCCGATGCGCCCATAATCGAGCAATATTCTCCTTGTCTTACGGTCAAGCTGACGCCGTTTAAGGCGCGAACTTCCAGGTCGCCAATCCCGTAAACTTTTGTTACCTCTTCCAGACCGACAACAACGGGCTTTGAGAGGACTTGGGGGTCGAGGTCTTGGTATGTATCGGTTTGTAGTTCAGGCATTTTTTTTCTGTGCGATCAACACAACTAACTACTAACTTAACACTTCTTATCGGTTTTGGCGGCGGTCGTGGCGATCGTTTGGACGCTAATTGACGAGATATAAAAAAACTAAATCTTTAACGACGTGTTTGTGAGCTCTTTGATGAGAGTCATTTGATGTTCTAGCACTAGATAGTTATCTAATTTGCTTTTTCCAGCGCGGGTCAAGCCTTGATTATTGTGGGCATAAACTAGGTCTAGGATATGCTTTTTTGCTTCCTCCGAGAGTGGAAAGTTGATAATGCTGTGGGGAGTGTGGCTACCGCCAAAAAATCAACTATTTCTGCATAAGCTTTGGAGATATGAGTCGCTACAGTCATATTTTATTTCTGCTTTTTGTGTTTCTATCACAGATTCCCTAATTCTGTCAACTTTTTCTGGGCAAACTGCCGGACTTCTTCATCTGGATCGTTGGCAAATCGATCGCGAAGTATTTCTAAGGTTTTGGGGCGATCGGGGTATTGCTTGAGCATGATTTTAAGTGCAGTTTGTCTGTAATTCTTTGGGAAGATTAACTGGCTTTTAAAACGATGAGTGATAGCAAAATCGCACAACAATTCAAATATCCCTGGTTCATCTTTCCAACCACGTGCTAATTCTTGAAGGGCTGAATAGCGCACATCCCAATTATCATCAGATTGAGCCAGTTGTTTGAGGATAGCTAAGGTGTCTGGGTCATCTTTCCACCCCCGTGCTAATTCTTGGACTGCTAAATATCGCAGATCCCCATCATCATCAGATTGAGCCAGTTGTTTGAGGATAGCTAAGGTGTCTGGGTCATCTTTCCAAGCGCGTGCTAATTCTTGGGCTGCTAAATATCGCCCAGCCCAATTATCATCAAATTGAGCCACTTGTTTGAGGATAGGTAAGGTTTCCGGGTCATCTTTCCACCCCCGTGCTAATTCTTGGACTGCGGAATATCGCCCACCCCTATTATCATCAGATTGAGCCAGTTGTTTGAGGATAGCTAAGGTGTCTGGGTCATCTTTCCACCCCCGTGCTAATTCTT
>NZ_JAUBQU010000050.1:34924-45120 GCF_036701435.1 Microcoleus sp. Pol12A5 | reverse complement strand
GCCCGATCGAGCGCGGGAGTGGCGGCCGCCAGCACCTGCTGGTTCACGCGCACGTTACGCGCCGTATTAGCCCGATCGAACGATCGCAGCGTAATCGCCACAGTCAGCAAAATCACTACCAGCAACACCATCGTCACCGTCGGCAGCACAAACCCCGCCACCGGCAGTCTCGCCCTCCGGCCCATAGCCATCAGGGTTTGCAGCATTGCTCTCATCAGCCGCTTGGCCCCGGATCTGGTAACACCAGCAATCCGCCGCAGCAGGGATACGATAACTTTGGATAATTTGCTCTTAAACATTGACGCCTTCCTGAATAATTTCAGAGATGGTATTGCAGGTAGTTACTGCTCGACAGTACAATCCCATCTTTATTGTTCCCATTTTCCGCAACTTGCATATCAGCCTCTTGCACAAATTTAAATCTGTACCTTGGCTGAAAAATAAAACCCACAAACCCGCAACTAAAATCGCCACTGATAATATATTTTTCAGAGAAAGATTTGCCCCGCAAGGATGAGAGTTCCCTAACTCCACTCTAATCGAGTTAAATTGAAATGTCAGTACCACGAGCGAGAGTGAATTAGATCACCCCAAAACAGCGATCGCGATCTTATCCAACCTATTGCCCAGCCCTTGCAGGCTTTGTTTGTTTAGGCTAGGTTTCAACCACCGGAATCTAGAATGTAGATTGGGCGATCGAATTGTGGTTATACCAATTTTTTATGAGGCCCCGTAGAATCCGATCCCCCCTAGCACCCCTTAATAAGGAGGGGACAAGATTCCGATCGAAGTCCCCCAACAACCAGGAGGATGTGAGGGGGATCGAGATATGTCCAACTTCACATTAAATTGGTATTAGGCCTATCGCTGCGATCGAATCTAAATAGGGCGATCGAAATTTATGTAATCCGTCAAAGTGCTATCTCAACTCTTGCACCATTGTCAATAAGCCTTTGAGGGGCGGGTTCTGGGGCCCAACCCCTACTCCCCACAAGAAAATTGAACTATGAGTGGAACAGGCAAGATGCCTCTTCTTCAAAATAGTGCAAGATGTCAGTGCGATCGAATTTTCCTTTTACCCTGCGGCGCACTGTCAGTACAATTTCAAAATCTAAACATACCACCCCCACCTATGAAACAAACTCCCAAACCGCCCGACTTCATCATCATCGGTGCCCAAAAAGGCGGCACAACCTCTCTGTACAATTACCTAATCCAACATCCCCAAATCGCCCCCGCAGCCGAAAAAGAAATCCATTACTTCGACTTAAAGTTCGACAAAAGCCCAGACTGGTACTATGCCCAATTTCCCCAGTCCCAAACAAGCGAAAATCTACTAACCGGAGAAGCCAGCCCCTACTATATCTGTCACCCCCAAGTTCCGCAACGAATCCACGATTTATGCCCGAAAGTTAAAATAATTGCCCTGCTGAGAAACCCAGTAGAACGCGCAATTTCCCACTATTATTACTATATAAAAATAGGTTACGAATCCCTATCATTAGAAAGTGCGATCGCCTCCGAACCCCAAAGACTCCAAGGCGAAATAGAAAAACTCATAGCCAACCCAACCTACTATAGTTACGAACACCAACACCACAGCTATCTAACCCGCGGCATTTACGCCGATCAACTCCCAGCCTGGATGAAACTTTTTCCCAAATCACAACTTTTAATCCTCAAAAGCGAAGACTTGTATACCAATCCCTTCGGCACATACAACAGCGTCTTAGAATTTCTAGACTTACCGCCGCACCAACTACAAACCTACGAAAAGTACAACGCCACCCAATATCCCCCCATCAACAACACAGTATACGAGCAATTGAGAGCATATTTTCGATCGCACAACCAAAGACTAGCCGAATTGTGCGATCGAGATTTCGGCTGGGATTAATAATGTCATTCGTGTCAACAATCGCCTAATACCAATTTTTTATGAGGCCCCGTAGAATCCGATCCCCCCTAGCCCCCCTTAATAAGGGGGGGACAAGATTCCGATCAAAGTCCCCCTTCTTAAGGGGGATTTAGGGGGATCGAAATATGTGCAACTTCACATTAAATTGGTATAAAAACCTTTTTTGTACCCGTTGCACTCAGGACTAAAATATTAAGCAGCCGCCGTAGCATTTGCTTCCAAAGGCTCGATTTCCTCCGGCGTAGCGTGACGGCGCGGATCATTAAAGCTGCGTGCCGCTAGCCAGTTAGGATTTTGCGTCATCTCGCAACCAATCACGTAAAGCGAAGATTGGTTAAAAGCAGCCCATAGAGCATCACAAGCCTGTTTATCCATCAGTGAATCGGCGATCGGGCGATCGTGAATCAGAGCAAATAAATCAAACTCATTTCGTTTTGGATTCCACTGATATTGCAAAGTAGGAGCATAACCCATTTCGATCAATTGTGCGATCGCGCGATCGGGCGTATATCCGTCCAAATGCACCCGATTGAGATAGATAGACACTTGAACATACTCATCTCTGGCAGGTAGCAGTCGGTAATTCGAGTTAGTCATCATCATTTGTCTCCGTGCAGTAGTAATAAGAGCGGCCTGCAATATCGGGGCGTTTTTCAGCCTTCATTTTATGCTGAGCACATCGTCGCTTAGCATAAAGGTCTTTTTCAATTTCAGTCTCGCCGGGGGCATAAAAAGGACGGTGAGGAAGCAGTTCGGCTTCTAAATCCTCCCAAGATTTCTCTGGGTTGTCTGCATCTCTCAGCATTTGTCCCTCGCGGTTTGTTCGAGGATGCCGTTTATTCGATATAGTCGATCGATCGATTTTAGATTTTAGATTTTAGATTTTAAATTTTAAATTTTAGATTGAAGCATTGAAACATTGAAGCATTGAAGCATTGACCCCACGCATAAATTCGGGGGGCAAGTTTCATCGGATACAAATTTTTTATTTTTCCTCCAATTAATCTGGCGGCTGGTATCCTGGATGATTTCGGTCATCAGTCTGTTTCTTCAGTTTTGGCGATCGTCTTGACGCGCTGGGGCTTTGGCTCCAAAACGGGTTCGTTTTCCTGTAACCAAGTTTCGATGTACTCCAACAGAACCTCATTCATGCTGAGGCTACGCATGGCGCAAGATGCTTTGAACTTGGCTCTTGTCTCTTCAGGTAGATAGATTTTTACGGACACTGTTTTACTTGTAGTCAAAGTTTCCATATCGCTATATCGATTTGTCTATGTGTCTAGCCTGACACACAGGCGCGCGATTCGGATAGGGTCACTTGTCGATATAAGGACTTATAGACTTATCCCTATATCGACATAATAACAGACATACCCAAAAAACGACAACCGCGCCGAGTTAAACGCCATTGCCGTTTCCATACATTTTGAAAAAAAAATGCTTGACATTCCTACCAGTCTGTGCTAGGTTATCGAATAGTATTGTGTTTAACCCACAAATCGCAGCACTTCAACTATGTTCACAGCCAAGTTCACAGCCAACAGCAATTTTTATTTTTGGTGCAGCCAAGTTCGCCCGGAGTGAATTGGTAATTCACTGTGAACATCCGGGCGAACCGCAGATTAACACCTGCGGTTTTGTTTTTTCTACTTCTTTCCCCAACAACCAATCGAGTACAAGCGAAAACAGCAATGACATTATTCAGTAACTGGTACAACAGCTTTTATTTTTGGCCCAACAAAAGTTCTGGGTAAATTGTCGCGCTGTCTTTTCGCACCAACCCGGAACTCCTAAAAGTTCCGGGTTTTTTGTTGTCAACCACCCACTTAATTTTCCAGGAAAATACCATCATGTTAGAAGCCAAACTCGCAACCAAATCTCATCCCGAACACCAGACAATTGTCCAACTCTCAGAAACAGTCTCAGTCGGCGGCCAAGAATTACTAATCATCGGCGGCCCCTGTACCGTCGAAAGTTCCGCACAAATGGAAACAGTCGCCCGCCAACTATCCGCCGCCTCCGTGCAAGCTTTGCGAGGCGGAGTCTACAAACCCCGCACTTCTCCCTATTCTTTCCAAGGCATGGGAATTGAGGGACTCGAAATTTTAGCCGATGTCAGCCGGCGTTACGGTTTACCCGTAGTGACAGAAGTAATGTCGATCGCCCAAATCGAGCCAGTTGTCACCTATGCTGATATGCTGCAAGTAGGCAGTCGGAATATGCAAAACTTCGAGTTACTAAAGGCGATCGGTCAAGCCGGAAAACCAGTCCTCCTAAAACGCGGCTTATCAGCCACCATCGAAGAATTTGTGATGGCCGCCGAATACATTCTCAGTCACGGAAATCCTCATGTAGTTCTCTGCGAAAGAGGCATCCGCAGCTTCGACAATTACACCCGAAACGTATTAGATTTAGGTGCAGTCGCAGCACTGAAACAGTTAACTCATTTGCCAATAATTGTAGACCCTTCTCACGCCGTCGGCAAGCGAGAATTAGTCGCACCGCTAGCCAAAGCAGCGGTTGCTTGCGGTGCAGACGGATTAATTATTGAATGTCACCCGCAACCCGAAAAATCAGTTTCTGACGCGCGGCAAGCTCTTTCTTTGGCAGATATGGCTGATTTAGTTGTTAGTTTGCGGCCTGTAGCAGCAGCGGTTGGGCGGTGCATACCAGATACTAAGTCATTAGTCATCACTCATTAGTCATCACTCATTAATCGGCGCCCGAAGAGTTACTTCTTGTAGCGTCAGAATTTATTCTGGCGCACTTTTGTTTGGAAAGCGAAATTAGATTAAAATAAAAGCACAATCAATACTGTCATCTACAATATTTGGGTTTTATTATGGCACTGGTACTTAAAGTTCCGTCGATCGTCTGTTCTGGCTGCGGTGATACAATTACAAAATCCATCAAAACAGTTGACTCCGATGCCTCTGTCAATGTGGATGTAGCTGCTAAGACTGTTACAGTTGAGGCTCAAGCTTCTGAAGAATCAATTAAACAGGCGGTTGTGGTGACAGGCCACACCATCCAAGGAGAATAATATTAGGCTTCGTCTAAGTGTTCGGCGACTGCTTGGTAAAGTTCAAAAACGTGGCGATCGAGTAAACTATAAAAAACTTGTCTCCCAACCTTGCGGTAACTTACCAACCGCATCGCCCGCAACGCCCGCAACTGATGCGATACCGCTGACTCGCTCATACTCAACGCCGCAGCCAAGTCGCACACGCACAGTTCTTGCTTGGCCAAAACCGACAGCAGTCGCAGGCGGTTCGCATCTCCCAAAAGACTGAAAAACTCTGCCATCCGCTGGGCTTTAGCGGTGTTGAGAACTTGTGTTTGGATGTCCTCGGCCCGCCAACAGTCAACTAGGTGCGATGGATCGCACGTTGGTGTATCGTTTTGTTCGCGAGACTGACTTATCGCTCCATTAACAGCAGACTTAGGTGACATCTTTTCCCGCCTGGTTTTAATTCTCATTTTCATTTTAGTGCGATCGGCAAACCTTTTGTAACAAAACTTTTACATTCCCTTGACTAATACCTGAATATATGTTCAGATATTAGTATAGAGAACGAACCCCACCAGGAGAATCTAAATTATGACTACCGCCACCCAAACAAAATGTGCCTGTCCTTCATGTTCGTGCGTTGTCAGCCCCAGCGAAGCCATTGAAAAAGACGGCAAAACATACTGTTCCAGTGCTTGCGCTGACGGGCACCCCAACGGCCAAGGCTGCGGCCACGCCGGCTGCGAGTGCCACAAGTAAATATTCGGCTTCAAAAAAGGTTAATCACCAACTGCCAAATATATCTCAAGGGAGATGCGAACCGCGCATTTCCCATTTTTTGTGCTTTTAGGTTAAAGAAAAGTTAAAATAAAGCTAACTTAAGGTTAAGACTGCATTAATAGACTAAATACAGAGCGAAAAAGCACAATTGCTACTTACGCAATACAATAGAAGCAAGTTAGCGCCGCGATACAGAGTACAAATAGTGCTATTAACAGCAGAGACCGAACCAAAAGTTGAATACCAAAAGTTTAATTAGGAGGGGGCAATGAAAGAGCGGGAAGATTTTTTACATCCTCGCAATCGCTACTACGGTGATTTCACGCCAGAAAACTTGGCGTTTAATGCCAACTTGCAGGAGTTTGCTCAAAAAATAACTTATATTTGCTCGCTGGAAACAGGGGGGAAAATTAGCGCTGAGAAAGCTTATAAAGATATTAAGATGCTTTGGAAAGACTTAAAATCCTCTAAGAAGCAATTGGGAATTGGCCAAAAACCCCCCAGTACCGAGGAAAAAAATTCGCCTTAAAGTCATCGCTGCAAACGCAGCGTTTGCCATCGAAAACCCCTGCGATTGCGAGCGCTGCTTTTTGCTGCGTACCCAGCAAAGGTAAGGTGCCTGCTAGTAGACGAACTTTAGAAAGTCTATGGTTGGGGATTTGGTGAAGTTTCTCCCGCAAAAGAAGTACAATTGCCACCGAGGCCAGAAATAATCGCGCAAGTATTAGTTTTCAGCATTCCCTGATATGTATCAGCACCAGTGCCGGGGCCGCCTAACTCGTCGCTGTAAAGTTCCTTGTCCGAAATTTGGACATTTGCCTCCCTCGCCACAGTCTCCATCAACTTCGGATTAGTTGTAGTTTCGGCAAAAATTGTCGGCACTCCTGCACTCTTAATTTCTGAGGACAATTCAGCAATTCTTGCTGCGGTGGGCTGTTCCTCTGTCGTCACACCCTGCAAAGCTCCAGCCATCTCCAAACCGTAAGCATCGGCATAGTAACTCAGAGCATCGTGAGTTGTTACTAACTTCCGTTTTTGAGCTGGAATAGTCGCAATTTGAGCTTTGATCCAAGTATCTATTTTTTGCAACTCATCTGTTAAGATTGCTGCATTTTTTGTATAAAGTTGAGCATTGTTGGGGGAAACTTCGATCAATTGATTGCGAATTATTTCTACCATGCGCCGGCCATTTTGAGGATTATGCCAAACGTGAGGGTCAGGGACTTTTTCACCTTCTGCATGGGGTTTGTTTTCCGCTTTCTCTTCACCGTGTTCGTGTTCGTGTTTGCCCATCAGCGGTTTGGGAACCGCGAGTTCGTGGACGGCGATTTTGGGCGCGGAATTACTGCTAGATTCAATTAACTTAATGATGCTGGGTTCGTGGTTGTAGCCGCCGTATAAAATCAGATTTGCTGTTTCAATCGCTTTGCGGTCTTCCGGCTTGGTTTGGTAGGCGTGCGGGTCGTCTCCCGGCTTGATCAGACAGGTGGTGTCGATCGAACTTTGAGCAATTTCTTTAGTTATGTCGCAGATAACGCCTGTCGTGGCGACGACTTTTGGCAAGTTGGCCGCCCGACTGGCTGGAGTTTGAGTCGCGGCGGGAATCTCTGGCGCCCGGCTTGCGTTCTGTCCTCCACTGCACCCAACCAGCCCGCAGCCAATTGCCAAAACAGCCGCACCGCATAATCTGCCGCTTTTTCCAGCCCAGTTCGTTAACATTTTCACCTTTGGAACGATAATCGTTATTGCTTTTTCGAGTTATCCTATTCTAGTAGCTACGAACAAGAATCGTTCTCAAAATCTCTAATTATGTTAGAAGTGCAAGACTTAGCTGTTAATTATCGAGGAATCTCGGCCCTCAACAGCGTGAATTTCCAGTTAGATCCCGGACAATTAACCGGTGTGTTCGGCCCCAACGGCGCGGGCAAAAGCACGATGGTGAAAGCCATGTTGGGATTGATCCCGGCCTGTCGGGGTTTGGTGAAATATCAGGGGCGACTGCTGAAGGAACAGTTGTCGCGGGTGGCTTATGTGCCGCAGCGATCGCAAATTGACTGGGATTATCCGATTACGGTGTGGAATGCGGTAATGATGGCGCGAACTGTCCAGACTGGTTGGTTTCGCAGCCCCTCGAAGCAGTCGCAAGAATTGGTGAAAGCTGCTTTGCTGCGGGTGGGAATGTGGGATTTGCGCGATCGGCAAATTGGCGAACTGTCTGGCGGACAGCAGCAGCGGATTTTCTTAGCAAGGTCGATCGCCCAACAAGCCGATTTATTCTTCTTCGACGAACCTTTTAACGCGATCGACAAAGCAACCGAAGAAATTATTTTCGATATTTTTGCCGAACTAAAAGCAGAAAATAAAACATTGCTAGTAATCAGCCACGATCTAGGCGAAACTTTAAAACAGTACGACAATTTATTGTTGCTAAATAAGCATTTAATTGCAACGGGTTCCTGCCGGGAAGTGCTCACCGCAGCCAATATTCAAAAAGCCTATGGATACGATTTAAGTTTAGTTGCTTCCTAAGCCAAAAAAGATTTATCTTTAAAGTTGATAGTGGCACGGGCGTCCCACCTGTGCAGTTGATTGTAGTTGAAAAAATCCTATTATTAACATAATTCAATGTTAAACTTACTCATTGAGCCACTACAATTCGAGTTCATGCGAAATGCGATATCCGTCGGCGTTTTGCTAGGCATTCTCTGCGCCGTTGTTGGCTCCTACTTAATTGTACAGCAAATGGGAATGATGGTTGACATGATTGCCCATTCAGTATTAGCAGGATTGCCCGTAGCTTTTTCTTTAGGTTTCAATATTTCGGTCGGCGCGTTTATATCGGGAATTATCAGCGCGGTAATAATGGCGTGGATTCAATCGCAATCGCGCCTAAAAATTGATGCAATTATGGCATTAATCTTGTCTACATTTTTAGCAATTAGCGTCACGCTAATTAGCTTGTTGCGGACAACAAAATTAGACTTAGATGGTTTTTTGTTCGGAAATATCTTGTCAGTTGCACCTGCTGACGTGCAGCAGACTTTTGTCATAACTTTAATAATTTTGGTGGCGGTCAAACTCCTTTACAAAGAACTGCTATTCTATACTTTTGACCCGTTGGGAGCGCAAGCGTCCGGTTTGCCTGTAAACTGGATTTATTTGGGGATGATTTCGGCGATTACGCTGACGATTGTTGCGAGTTTGCAAACTGTGGGGGCGCTGTTAGTAATTTCGCTGTTAATCGGGCCGGGAATAACCGCGTATTTGTTGGTAAAAGAGCTGCATTTAATGATGGGATTGGGAGCAATGATTGGGATTACAGCTAGCGTGACTGGTATGTATCTCAGCTATTATTTTAATATGCCGTCTGGGGCGGCAATTGTATTAGTTATTTTTGGGTTATTTTTAGGGGCTTTGCTGTTCAGTCCCAGTCAAGGAATTTTGACAAGAAAGAGAGGATAAAAGTCCAGGATGTACAGGCTCTATCTGTTGTACGTTTTTTACGCTTACTTACGCAAAAAGTAATTTAACGCCCTACTTATAACAGCTTGCTCAGCCCGAACTCTTTGCCGCGCATAAGTTTATGACCAAACCAGCAATTCGCCACCGCATCCGCCAGCGGCGAGAAAGTGGCCTTCGGGATGCCATGCGAGACAGGAAAAACCGCCCTCTGCACCTTCTAGAATTTGCAGCAATTGTTCTGCTTCTCCCCACAAACAAACTTGACCGTCTGCGGCGGCGGAAGCTAATAAAAATGTGCTAGGTTGAAAGGCGATCGCATTTACCACATTTTCATGCACTTCTAACGCCCAAGAATCCCAACCGACTCTTTCATCAGCGTCTCTTTCCCAGACAGAAATACCTTGAGAGCTCGAAGCTGCTAACAAAGGCGCACCCAAAGAATTAGTTTTATCCGACCAAGCTAACTCCCGAACCTTCCCCGGAAAACCCTGCATTACCCACGGTTCAAAATTGCCCCATTCATTAACAATTAGAGTATTGTCCATATTGCCGCAAGCTAAATATTCCCCTTGTGGCGACCAAGCAATTGCACCGGTTGCGGAGGGTACTGATAAAATTTCCGGGTCTTCGTCCCAGTCTTCGCCATGCCAAACTTTGACACCTTGATAGCCGCTAACTGCCAGATATTGAACCATCGGATGCCATGCTAAATCGAGAATAGATGATGAGTCGAAATTCAGCGTTACTTCAACAACATTATCCTCAACATTCCAGACTTGAACGTAGCGGCCCATACTGAAAGCTAACTGGTTGCAGTTGGGACTCCAAGCTAACTTATCAACCCAGACGCGCTGGTTGTCCAAATCAGCAATTAATTCCCCAGAATTAACGCGCCAAATTCGCACTTTTCCATCTTGTCCGCCAGCAGCTAGGAATTGACTGTCGCGGGAAAAAGACAAGCAATCGACTGATTTACCCGTAGCACTTTGTAGGGTTTGCAAGGACAATTCATTAACTGCCCCTACT
>NZ_JAUBQU010000050.1:0-34824 GCF_036701435.1 Microcoleus sp. Pol12A5 | reverse complement strand
AAAATTTCTTCATCGGCATCAATTATCAGTTGGTTGTCGATGCCTACTTCGCCGAATTCGTTGACGATGACTGCAACTTTTTTGCCGTGTTCTTGTGTTAAAATGCGGTTCAGTAGCGTAGTTTTGCCTGCGCCGAGATAACCCGTGAGAACGGTAACAGGAACTGATTCGATCGCCCCAGCAGTCACCATACTTGACCTCGATTATTGTACAATGATAACCATTATCGCTATTTTACACCAGACCTGCTGGCAGCGCCCACAATATTAAATAATGTTAATAAATTGTTGGTCAGAGCTTGGAGGAGCGAGTTTTACCAATAATATTTGCTGCAATTCAAAATATCGATAAACCCGCCCCTCTCCGATGACAATTAGTTGTTAATCATAGCTGCAATTCGATCGCGCTCTAACTCTCGACCGATCAGGACTAATTTCGTTTGACGGAGTTCCGAAGGTTGCCAAGGGCGATCGTAAAAATATTCTATGCGCGATCCGACACCTTGCAACACCATCCTCATGGGTTTCTTGGGAACCGCCACAAACCCTTTAATCCGATAGATTTCCTCCTGCTGCATCAAGGATTGCAGTTTTTTCACCAAAGCTTCAGGTTCAAATTCGCGATCGGCAATAAAGAAAGTCGAGTTAATATCATCATCATGTTCGTGTTCCTCCTCAGTGTCGTGGTGACTCGGGCGAGACTCCAAATCATCCTCAACCGCCGCATTAAATCCCATAAGCACATCGGGGTTAATTTCGCCACCTTTGCAGGGCACAATTTTTACACTCGGCCGTAACTCTTGCTGCAACCAGGTTTGGACTTTCTTGTGAGTTTCCGCATCTACGCGATCGACCTTAGTTAAAAGTACCATATCGGCACAGGCTAACTGGTCTTCAAACAATTCCTCGATCGGAGTTTCGTGATCTAAACTAGAATCAGCCTGTCGCTGTGCCATCAAAGCATCGATATCACCGACAAAAGTACCGCTAGCAACAGCTTCGCAATCGACAACAGCAACAACACCGTCTACAGTAGCACCCGTGCGAATTTCCGGCCAGCGAAAAGCTTGAATCAAAGGTTTAGGAAGTGCGAGACCAGAAGTCTCAATTAAAATACAATCAATTTGTTCTCGGCGTTTCAACAATTCCTGCATAGTCGGCAAGAATTCCTCTTGAACAGTGCAGCAAAGACAACCATTTGTTAGTTCAACAATATTGCTGCTGACATCTTCTTCTTCATCGCAAACTTGGCAATCGCGCAGCAGTTCTCCGTCAATTCCGATTTCGCCAAATTCGTTAACCAGAACAGCAATGCGGCGACCTTGATTATTTTGCAATAAGTGGCGAATTAAGGTAGTTTTGCCGCTACCGAGAAAACCAGTGATGACAGTAACAGGAATTTTGTGCATTGATAATTTTGTTGTTGTAGTGTGATTGAATATTTTTCAATTTTGGGTCAGTCAATTGCTGACAGGAAACTCGTTAAACCGACAGTCCGGCAGGGGTTTAAACCCCTGCCTCAAAGCGACAGTCCTCTCAAGAGGACTAATGAGTTTAAAATTTTTATTCTCAGTCCTCTTTAGAGGACTTTCGCTATTAGCCAGGGACTTAAGTCCCTGGCGGATTTGTCGCCTTAGTTATCGGCGATGGGCAAATCCTGGAAGGAAAGAGCTTAATTTCCTAGCGGTGGAATCTTTGCTAAAACGCCTTTTTTCAGAGCTTGAGGACGCTCAGACCAAGGCAACAAACCGTCCGGTTTAGCATAGTATTGACCCGCGCATTCGAGTACAGCCTCGACGCTTTCCGCCTCATTTGCTGGTAAATCGCCAAACAGATAAGTGTATTTTCCTACAGCAGCAAAAGACACCGCACAAGAGTGACTGCAAGCACTCATGCACTCAACTTCTTGAATCTCAAACTTATCAGAAAACTCCCAATCTTTAGCGAGTTGCGACAAATTTTCCATAAATTGTTGACCGCCGCTTTTACCTTCGCGCTTGCCGTTTTTCCAAACACTAGCGCAAGCAGTGCAAACAAATAGACTGTGCTTTGTGCGTACAGCCGTGTTAATTCCATCCATCATCCGTACCTCGCAGATGCGTTCAAAAGTGAGTTAGATATCGGCGGGCATTCTGACTTGAGAAACCACAAGGGTTTCATTACAGTTGCGGGACAGCGCCGGACTTGCACCGAACTTTCCCCGTTTCCTCTAGCGACTGCTCCCCGCTAGAACCGATCGCGAAATCACATCATACCGCACTTGCCGCCAATCGATTTTAGATTTTAGATTTTAGATTTTAGATTTCAGATTGGAGAAAGCCACCCCAGGGATAAATCTGGGGCTGGTTTAGTAGTTTGTAGGGGGCCCCACCGGCAGTTTACAGATTACCAATTATGCAGTTTCGTGCTGTTTGTGCCAAGCGGGATGCCACAGCAATTCCGCAGTCGATCGCTTCTCGACCATTTCAGGAGTAATCGTACAGTTAGCCACATCCTTGCGAGAAGGCAACTCGTACATCACATCGAGCATTAACTCCTCTAAAATGCTGCGAAGAGCTCTGGCGCCAGTTTTGCGACGATAGGCCTCCTGGGCGATCGCGCGTAGCGCTTCCGGCTGGAATTCCAATTCCACGCTGTCCATCTTCAACAGCTTTTGATACTGCTTCACCAGCGCATTTCGGGGCTCAGTCAATATCTGCATCAAAGCTGCTTCATCCAGCGGCGAAATCACCGTCACCACCGGTATCCGCCCGACAAACTCAGGAATCAAACCAAACTTGACTAAATCGTCCGGCTGTACCTGCTGCAAAATATCAGCGGCCCGCTTGTCTTTCGCCGGCAAAGTTGAGTTGCTGTCGCTTTCTGTTGGCTGAATAAAGCCCAATGATTTTTTGCCCAAACGCTGTTCAACTATTTTTTCCAAGCCGACAAAAGCACCGCCACAAATAAATAGAATTTTGCTAGTGTCAACTTGAATAAAATCTTGGTAAGGATGTTTGCGGCCGCCTTGCGGGGGAACATTAACCACTGTTCCTTCCAACATTTTTAGCAGCGCTTGCTGCACTCCTTCTCCCGATACATCCCTAGTGATCGAAGTGTTTTCGCTTTTGCGAGCAATCTTGTCAATTTCATCAATATAAATAATGCCGCGCTGCGCCGCTTCCACATCAAAATCGGACATTTGCAACAGGCGCAGCAAGATATTTTCTACATCGTCGCCGACATATCCAGCTTCTGTCAGTGTCGTCGCATCCGCTACCGCAAAGGGCACTTCGAGCATTTGTGCCAAACTTTGCGCTAACAAAGTTTTGCCACAACCTGTGGGACCCACTAGCAGGATGTTGGATTTTTGCAGTTCTACATCGCTGTCAGGGGAAGACTTCTCGCTATCTTTAGCTTGGTCAACGCTCAAGCGCTTGTAGTGGTTGTAAACTGCTACAGAAAGGACTTTTTTTGCTGAATGCTGGCCGATGACGTGGTTGTCTAAATGCTGCTTAATTTCTGTCGGTTTCGGAATTTGAGCTAAAACAATTTTCGATTTATTCGATCGACCCTGGCGCCGCGTTCCTTGTCCCTGAGACTCTCGCACCTCTGATTGGGGAATCTGTTGACCAATTGTTTTACTGGAGTCAAAGAACTCCTCCTCTAAAATTTCATTGCACAGTTCCACGCATTCATCGCAAATGTATACGCCGGGCCCAGCTATTAACTTGCGGACGTACTCTTGCGACTTGCCGCAAAAGGAGCATCTGAGATGGGAGTCATATTTTGACATATTTGCCTCTTAATTTACGGTTCCGGTTGCTTGTTTCGACTGGGGAAGTTGCCGCGGGAGCGACCTTAGCTTTGCCCTAGAAGGGTTTCCCGATCGGACACCCAAGCCAGTCAAGCTTCGCGATCTCTATTTCTAAGTTAACACTTTTGAGGCTTTAGTCATTAGTCATGAGTCATTCGAGCCAATTTGAATTTTTCATTTTCACTTGAAAATAAAATGGCACTGGCTTACCATTTTTTGTATTCCAAAAATTTTCCTGACATAATTATTTTCACTCGATCGCCTTTTGGGTCTGCTTCTTTCTCGACATCCAAAGTAAAGTCGATCGCGCTCATAATCCCGTCACCAAATTTTTCGTGAATTACTGCTTTGAGTGGCATCCCGTAAACTTGCATAATTTCATAGAAACGATAAATCAGGGGGTCAACCGGAACCGAGGCCTCCAAAGAACCTTTTAACGGAGGTTCACAGAGAACCGCACCCGTCTCGCTATCTAGTCCCAAAGCCGAGACAATTTTCTCGGCTTCATCTTCTGATGCGGTAGCTTGACGGTAAATAACCGCGGCAATCCAAACTTCGTCGCGCCCCAAAACTTTTTCCAAATCTGCAAAACTAATTCCCTTAGCTTTTTTAGCCGCCAAAAGCTTTTCTGTAATTCCTGAAATTGCCATTAAATATTCTCCCCTTCACTTCGGTGTAAGATGTGAAATTTTTCTCACATTTTGGTAATTTTGTCAATACTTAAGTTGAGAAAAAAAATCGAATTGATAGCTCGCAACAGCAGAAAAAGTTGGTTTCGTTAACCCCCACAACTCAGACAATTTGAGATTTGAGATTTGAGATGTTAGATTGGCAATGACTGATGGCTACCAGGGTTGAGAGCTAGTCAACAGTTGCATTCTTTATTCCAACTGGTATCACAACCGATAAATCCTAAAATAACTCATAACTGCCCTACGACAATGGTACAGTTGGCAGTATATGTAATAAAAGTTACACCCGCAAAGGCCTTCGGCATTCGGCAAACGGCTGAAGTTTGATCGTGCTAGCCTGAAGCTCAATCCTCGCTCACGCAGCCAAAGCCCCTTTACCGCTCAAAACCGGCAACTGACAAAAGTATGGAGATTCAGACCAAAGATTACACGATCCAGTACGATCGCGCTACGCAAACAGTCACCTGTAGCGGCTCGTTCCGACTCAGCCAGGTGGAAGAATACGCACCGATCGTCGATCTGCTCAACGAAGTGGCTGACTCCTGCCCAAACACCGTTACTCTAGACTTGCGAAAGCTAGAATTTTTAAATAGCTCTGGAATTAATATTGTCTCAAAATTTGTGATCAAAGTGCGACAGCAAAAAAATATTCAAATCGCCATCAAAGGTTCTAAACAGATCCCCTGGCAGATCAAATCCCTGAAGAACTTGCAGCGGCTGATGCCTTCCTTGCACTTAGAATTCGAATAGCAACGATAAAAGGTAAAGATGAATCGTCGGCTAAGTCGGGGAACCAGGATGAGGGTGGCTGAAGTTAATCGGAATAAGTCATAGTTAAACTAGCACAAAACCCTAAAAAACTTCAGAACCGACTAAAAATTACCAATTTTCAATTGCTATGCAGGAAGAACCCTCGACAGAACAGCTACTTTTCGACGTTCAGCGGCTGAGTGCGGAACTTGAAAACTTGAAGCGCGAAAAGGTTGACCTAGAACTTTTGCTGGAGACTACCACCGAACATTCAGATACGATGGAAGCTCACTTGCTGAGCAAAGCTCAGTTGGCGCTGCGTTCAAGCGAAGAGCAGTTTCGGGCGATCGCCTCGGCAACTCCCGTGCCGGTATTAGTTTCTCGCCTCTGTGACGGCTTAATTATGTATGCGAACGCTCAATTGGCTTCTCTCCTGAACATACCCCTAGAAAAATTGATCGGCTGCACCACTCCAGACTTTTACTTCAACCCCGCCGATCGCCCAAAGGTACTTGAGGCACTTGCTAAAGAGGGATACCTGCAAAACTACGAACTCCACTGCAAAAAATCAGACGGCAGCGCTTTCTGGGCGATGATCTCGGTTCAGTCGCTGGTGTTTAACGGGCAGCAGACGGCATTGTGCGCCTTGTACGACCTCACCCAGCGCAAGGAAGCAGAACAAACCCTCCAAGAGAGCGAAAAGCGGCTCCGCCGCCAGAGTTTGGCTTTGTTGCAGCTAGGTCGGCAGAGGACTCTCAATAGCGGTGCGCTGAATGTGGGAATTCGCGAAATTACCGAAGCTGCAGCCCGGACTTTGGATGTGGAAAAAGTCAGTGTCTGGCTTTACAACCATGGAAGATTTGGAACTCGCTACCCCAGCGAGCCCCAGCTAAATTTTACCGAGAGAGTGCTCGCCCACAACCAAACAGGGCCACTCGATAAAGAGGCCGCTGCTCCAGACGAAGACGAGGGGGTTAATCATTCTAAGTTTAAAATCCCCAACCCCAAATTAGTTTGTCTCGACTTGTACGATCGCACCCAGGAGAATCATTTGAGCCGGGAGTCCATATCGGCAAGCGATTTAAATTTATCAATTTTAGATGTGGAAGGAGACGCACCGGGCGAAAATTTGCGATCGGACAATGCTTTAGAACCTACGACAAAGACTCAAAACTCTCTACACAGAAATTTGTCTCACTCATCTTCGCTAGCCGAAAATTCCGCTGTGCGGCCAAATGCCAGCAAGCCCAATTCATCGATATTAAATGTAGCAATTAGGCTCGGCGGCCAGATCGTGGGCATCCTCTCTCTCGAACATATCGGCGCGCCCCGCCAGTGGGCTCTGGAGGAGCGCACCTTTGCTGATTCTTTGGCAAATTTGGTAGCGCTGGCGATCGAAGGATTTGAGCGCCAGCGGGCTCAAGAAGCCCTCTCCAAAGCCAAAGCGCAGCTAGAAATGACCGTCGATCAGCGCACCGCTCAACTCACCGCCGCCAATAAACTGCTCCGCATCGAAATTGCCGAGCGCAAAAGAGCGGAAATAGCCTTGCAAGAAGCCTTACACAAAGCTGAAGCAGCTTCTAGAGCTAAAAGCACTTTTTTAGCCAATATGAGCCACGAGCTGCGGACACCGCTAAACGCGATTATCGGTTACAGCGAAATGCTACAAGAAGAAGCACGGGAAACGGGACTCGAAGACATCATTCCCGATACCCAAAAAATTTATAACGCCGGCAAACATTTGCTCACTTTAATTAACGATATTCTAGACCTTTCTAAGATAGAAGCCGGTCGGATGGAGCTTTATTTGGAAAAATTTGACCTCAGTAATTTAATAGAAGAAGTCGTTGCCACTTTGCACCCTTTGGTCGAAAAAAATCACAATCAATTGCAAGTTTCTTGCTCTGAAAATTTGGGGGTGATGTATGCAGATTTGACTAAAGTCCGGCAAATTCTGTTTAATTTGCTATCCAATGCCCTGAAGTTTACCGAAGATGGAACGGTGCTTTTGAGCGCGGCTCGCGAACCAGCAGGCGGCAGGGATTGGGTTTATTTGCAGGTATCTGATACGGGGATTGGAATGTCGGCAGAACAGCAGCAGGGTGTGTTTGAACCTTTTATTCAAGGAGACGCTTCGACTACTCGCAAGTACGGCGGCACAGGTTTAGGATTGGCTATTAGCCGCTTGTTTTGCCAGATGATGGGCGGCGATATCACTGTTGAGAGTCAGTTGGATGTTGGCTCTACTTTTACTGTTCACTTAAAGGCAGAAGTTGATATTAGTTAGAAGCAAGTTGGGCAACGACAAATGTAGGGATTTAACGGGTGGGTTATGCCAGGAATTTTGTACCGGATTTAACCGATTTAACGAATGGCAAAAGAGGGAAAAATTCCCCAATTACTCATTCCCCCCTTACAAATTAGCCATTACCAATTACCAATTCCCTTTTTAATTGTGACACCGATCGCGATCGACCTCTGTTGTCGATCACACAGTAGCATTTTTTTTCAGCCTAGAATACCTATATTATTCCAAGATTGTCCTGCAGGCACGATCGAGCGCCTCGCTGCATTCACAAGTCCCACCTCAACCTAATTAAGGGGATGGGGGGTTGCTTCCAGACAGGCAATTTGGTAAAAGTAATGCTATGGTCGCGAAGCGGTAGAAGGCAAAAGTTAACAGGAAATCAGGAAGTTTCAAAAGTCTCTGGACGCAGAAACACAATTCTGCTTTTTGCCTTCATACTGCTTCTACTGGCGAGATAGCAATGCTGCTGAAAGCAATGCACAATTTCTCAGAATCAAAGGAGTGCATCTACATGATTAAACCTTGCAGTCAACCGCTAAAAATAAATCCTTTTACTTGTTATCGCGATCCGGCTACAGGCAGGTGGACTACTGTAGTTACAAGTGTTCCAAACACTTGTGAAACAGACTCTAGTTTAAAAGCAGAAGCCGAAGGCGAAAACGAAGGTAAAGCAGAAACTATCCTTTCTACTTCACCTGCTGTCTCGGTCTCGAAAAAAGTCCTTTCTTTTTCCGTGCCTCAGTTTAAACAACGTGCCAAAAAATCTGCTGTTAGTGTCAGCAGGTAGCTATTGCAGGGGTCTAATCTAGTTTCCACGGTTAGTCCCCGGCGCTCGTCAAACTAAACAAAACAAACTTATCCATAGCTTAAACTGTCAAAAAGCGATATACTGGCAGCAAACTTTCTCCTTCAATATCCGTGAAGTATTTGCTTGATCGCTGCCTCCACTTTGTATGGACAGACCGACCAATTCGCCAGCGGGGAACAGTCATCATTGCTATTCCCATGATTTTTCTGTTGGCTTCGCTGCTAGCAATTGCCGGTCTCCGGGATAGTGCCCTACAGATAAGAAAGCGAGCAGATACTAATAGGGAAATACTTCAGGAAACTAACCGCATGATAACCCTGGTGGTGGATGCGGAAACGAGCGTTAGGGGTTATGGGTTGACAAAGCGCCGCGAATTTCTATCACCCTACTTAGAAGCAAAGAAGAGTTTGCCTCCGCTGCTGGCTAAACTCAACATTTTGGTTCAAGAAAACAAACTGCAAGCTCAGCGCTTTGAAGAAATTAAAAAAAGTACCGAACAGCATATAAATTTCTTGCAAAACACTTTGAATAAGCTGGACAGTTCGGCAATAAGGATGCAGTCGCCGGAAATAATTGAGGTGTTCACTCAAGGCAAATTGAAGAGGGAGAACCTGCGCGCAAAAATTAATGTGTTTGCTGATGCTGGCGAAGCCTACCAGAAAAGTCTAGATCGGCAATTAGGGGAGTTGGTAGATTTCATTAATTTTGTGCAAGTTGCGGGTTTACTTTCCGGCTGTTTGGGTGCAGTGGCTTCCTGGTATTTATTTGATAGTTTAGAGAAGGAATTGAGGAAGCGGGAAGCAGGCTTGGAAGAAAGTAAAAGTCGCATTCAAGCTGTGGTAGACAATGCGGCTGACGGTATTATTACTTTGGACGCACAGGGAAATATTGAGTCTTTTAATAGGGCAGCAGAAAAGATTTTTGGCGAGAAAGCCGATCGAATAATTGGCTCTAACTTGCGGGGGCTGATAGCTCAACCGCTAGCGCACAGCAGCGTGGGGGATTATTCGGTCGAATATTTTGTGTTACATCCAGATACTAAGCTGAAGACTTACCAGCAAGAAACGGTTGGAATTCGACACGACGGAACGAAGTTTCCGATGGAGTTAGCTGTCAGCGAAATGCGTCTGGCAAATCAACACTTGTTTATTGCGATTTGCCGCGATGCCAGAGGAAGAAAACAAGCTGAGGAAACTCTGCGAAAGCAAGCGCAAATGCTAGATTTGGCAAACGATACCATCGCGGTACTAGACTTGAATGGGGCGATTTCTTATTGGAATTTGGGGGCGAAGTGGCTCTACGGGTGGCGGAAGTCGCAAGCAGTAGGAAAAAATATTCACCAGCTTTTACAAACAGAATGGGCCCAACCTTTTGAGGTAATTCAAAAAGTATTTTTCGAGAAGGGTTCTTGGCAAGGAGAACTGGTGCGAACCAAGAAAGACGGCACAAAAATAACGGTGGCCAGCCGATGGACTTTGCAGTACGACGAGCAAGATCAACCGGTGGCTATTTTGGAAATAAGCAACGATATTAGCGATCGCAAACGCTCAGAAATTGCTTTAGCCCAAAGCGCGCAGCGGTTTCGCGCTACTTTTGAGCAGGCCGCAGTCGGGATGGTTCAAGCGAGTGTGGAAGGCAAATTTCTGTTAGTCAATCAAAAACTATGCGAAATTTTGGGCTACAGCCGCCCAGAATTGGTGGAGAAAAGATTTCAGGATATTACTTGGCCTGGAGATTTGGCAAGCGAACTGGAACTTTTGCGCCAATTGTTAGCAGGAGAAATTGAAAATTTCTCTCTGGAAAAACGCTACATCCGCAAAGACGGCGAGTTGGTGTGGGCAAACTTAACGGTTTCGCTGCTGCGAGAACAAGATGGCAGTCAATTTCTGATGAGTGTGGTTGAAGATATTAGGGATCGCAAACAAGCGGAGGAATCGCTGCGGTTACGTGCTCAAGAATTGAGGTTGACAGCCCAAAATCTGGCTCAAACGACGAATGTTTTAAGAAAGCGGAATCAAGAATTAGACCAGTTTGCTTATGTAGTTTCTCACGATTTGAAAGCGCCGCTCAGGGCGATCGCAAATCTCAGCAGTTGGATAGAAGAAGACCTCAGCGAGTCGATGACAGAGGATTCTTTGCACCAAATGAACCTGCTGCGCGGCAGAGTTCACAGGATGGAAGGTTTGATTGAGGGATTACTGCAATATTCCCGCGTCGGACGGATTCAAGTGCCTTCAGAAATGGTAAAAGTTGAGAATTTATTAGCAGAAATTATTGATTCGTTGGCGCCGCCGTCTGAATTTGAGGTGAAAGTTGAACCGGGAATGCCAACTTTTGTGACCGAAAAATTGCCGCTACAGCAGGTTTTTTCTAATTTAATTAGCAACGCAATTAAGCACAACCGAGCTGAATCGGGTCATGTAAAAATATCGGTTAAAGAGTTAGATAATTTTTACGAGTTTTCTGTAGAGGATGACGGGCCGGGGATTGCTCCTCAATATCACGATAAAGTTTTTGTGATTTTTCAGACATTGGAAGCTCGCGATAAAGTAGAAAATACTGGGATTGGTTTGTCGCTAGTGAAAAAAATTGTCGAAGGTCAAGGGGGCAGTATTTCCCTCGAATCTGCTGAAGGTGAGGGAGCAACTTTTCGGTTTACTTGGCCGAAGCAACCTATTAGCCAAGAGGGAAAATAAAACAACTTTAAAGGTAGGATGTTTACAGATCACCGCGATCCAAAGAGTAAATGTAGGGTACACCCGGACTACCGAGAACCAGCTAGCGACTGTTTAAACTGCATCACAACGGATTTCGATGATAAATCCATCAGGATCGTAAAAGTAAATGCCGCGTCCTGTAGCGCGAGTGACGGGGCCGCTATCGATCGCTATTTGATTTGACTTTAGCACTTCCAGAGCGCGATCGAACAAAGCCGGATCGATGTCGAAGGCTAAGTGGTTGGCGCGGGTAAAAGCTTTCTCCGGGTCGGGGTTTGGCGGTTCTAAGTCTGGCTGCCAAAATAAGTCAATAACTGTGCCGTCAGGGGTAACGAAATTAGCAACTTTACCAGCGGCTACCATTTCTGTTAAAGTTGCCGGAATTTCTGCACCTGTTAGTTCGTGGAGGCCGAGAATTGTACCGTAGAAGTGGCGGGAAGCTTTCATGTCGCGCACGTTTAAAGCGATATGGTGAACCCGGCGCAAATTCCCCGGCGCGAGGGCAATTTTGACGTTGTTTTCGGTAGTTTGCATGATTGTCAATTGCGAATGTTCAAATTGAATGCAGTTTGATTTATTCAGAGGGTGCCCTGTAAAATAAGCATTTTAAGTTGGTAGTGAGGAGTTCAGCCCTCCAATTTCTACGATAACTGAAGTCCTCACTACCAAAACTTTTATTCGAGTTGTGCGATCGCACATCCTATCCATTAATATTATTTTTCTTTAGGAAACGATGCCATGCCTACAAATAGCATAGCCAGACCACCTGCCAGAATTGCGAAAGCAAGTACACCTACAACTAAATCTAATCCCGATGTATTTTCCATTAAATTAAACTGTTCTCCAATTAAATACAATCATCGGTATTTGTTCATGGTTGAGTGCTTGCACACTATGGGGAAAATCAGAAGAGAACAATTAGCTCTCAACTTATTAGAAAAAAGCCTATTAATTTCTTCCGTCTTCCCTAAACATCTATCCCTTAAATCAGTTAAATCCTGTACACAGCTTCGTTGCCGAACTTCTTATTTTGCCAATTCTCGCTCAATAGCAGCGATTAGTTCTGGCGAATCGGGACCAACACTGCTGCGGAATCTAGCAACCACTTCACCCTGTTTGCTAACTAAGAATTTCTCAAAATTCCAGGAAACCTCACCCTTGGGATCCACTGCATTCGTAAGCTTAGCGTACAGCGGGTGCTGTTGAGTGCCGATCGCGCGTACTTTGTCAAATAATTCAAAGCTGACCCCGTATTTAGTAGTACAGAAATTGACGATTTCTGGATTACTTCCGGGTTCTTGACCTCCGAAGTCGTTGCAGGGAAATCCTAAAACACGGAGTCCAGCCGCGCTGTACTTCTGGCTCAATTCTTCGAGTCCTTTGTATTGAGGTGTATAGCCACATTTGGAAGCTACATTAACTATCAAGAGTACCTTGCCCGCGTACTCTCCTAGCTGCTTGTCTTCGCCTGCGATCGTTTTGACTTGAATGTCGGAGATTGTGCTGGGCATTTTCAAATACTTTTAAATTTTACCACCACAATTTTACCGCAAGTCGGTACAATTTTGTCTAGAGGTCGATCGCTAAAAATTCAAATATCCCGGTCAGGGCGGGTTTACGGATATCGGGCTTATATTAGAGATATTGGTGAACCCGCCTCTAGCAAAATCACGGTTAACTTACGGAACCCGATCTTAATAGATGGCGGTGAACTTTCCCCACAGCATCTATCGGCACAGTCAGCTATTAGATTTAAGTTTCTCGCTAATAGCTAAAATCTACACCGAAAAGGACGAATATTTTAACTCTCTGAGTGGTGTTCCGTCATCCATTTTTGGTAAGTATCCTCAAGTTGCTTGTCTTCGAGAACGAGTTCTAGGCGAACTTTGACGCAACCGTGACGGGGTTGAGAGGCGATCGAATTTAAGATCTTGCTAGCTTTCTGCACAGAGGTAAATTCAGCCTTAACTGTCGGTTCTTGGCGATCGCTCTTAATCTCCGTCAAGTCTATACCGGTGATGCTTCCTTCGCCTAAATCTATTTCTGCCAACACCTTCGGGTCGTCGCCGACTTGTTCGACAATCAGCTTTTCCCACTGGATGGGTACTTGTACCATCCGAGTTTCAATTTCTTTACGCACTATGACTTCGCCGACTTTGCGCTTGCTGCGATTGATCACCAATCGTTCTTCTAGCAGGCGAATTACTTCTTGATCGACAATATCGAAGTTTTCCTCATCCCGATCGGTCTCCCAATTTGCATCTGTGCGATCGGCATCTGTTAGATTTGACATAACTGTTGAGGGATGTGTTGACTGACTGTTGCTAAATTCACTATGCGGTTCAGAGGCATTTTCTAAATACGGATGCCCGCCATTTGCCGAAACTACCGGCAGCAGATCGACTTGCTCCGAATTAATAGTTACAAACAGCGCTTTTTGGTGATAGTCGACTTTTTTGAGCAGCTTAACACTTAATAAAAAAATGCGGGTGTTTTCGCTACCTAGCCCGGCCACGACAAAGTTTAACTGACCTTTAGCATCAAAATAGACATCTTTAACTTTGCCTACCAAGTGACCTTTGTTGTCTTTGACGGTAAAACTTTTTAGCTTAGTTCTGACTTTTTCAGGCACCCGGTTGAGACGGGTTATTGATTTGGCAGTTGCTATCTTTTCTGCTGATGCTTGACCGTTCATTTTTTAAACTTTCCTGCTTAGGGATTTTTATTATGAAGTGGTAAGGGGAAATTGGTAAAGGCGGGGAAAGTGCATCAACTTTGCCAAAACTAGACAAGTCTTGTACCCCCCGCCGCCGCTCACATAGGAATTGCGCGATCGCCACAAATCAAATCAAACCTGGGCGGTGACAGAATTATGTCATTAAGGCGCAATTCCTACGCAATACCTGTTGCGGTTGGTTTAGATAGTTTTATTATCTACAACCGCAGTTCCATCGGTCTTAACGTCTAATTCTTCACGACGCAGAGTTTCTTCACCCTCAACCGTGCTGCGAACAACTTCTTTTCTGACGTTGACTTCTTCCCGGACGAAAGCTTCCTTGTGAATGTCGGCCGTTTCTTCGTAGACTTCCATGCGTGCAACTTCCCCTGATTGGAAGTCAGCGTCACCGACTGAAACTACTCGACCCGCTTCTACCGGGGTTACTCGATCGATTACGACTCGTTCTTTTTCAATAGGTACTGAAGCTCGCGCTGTTTCAGTTTCCACGCGCTTGCCAACTGCTACTTCGCCTGTTTTTGCGCGGTGTTTGTTGGCAATCAAGCGTTCTTCATAAAGCTTGAGATTTTGGTGCTGCTGTTCGTTGGTTT
The DNA here is from genome assembly GCF_036701435.1 of Microcoleus sp. Pol12A5. Lineage (NCBI taxonomy): Bacteria > Bacillati > Cyanobacteriota > Cyanophyceae > Oscillatoriales > Microcoleaceae > Microcoleus > Microcoleus sp. Pol12A5. Next base: position 20,427 of record NZ_JAUBQU010000050.1, on the reverse strand, counting down.
CGTAGAGGGGGCGGTCGATATCGTAGCTGTAGCTGCTGCGATCGTAGCTAGCAGGAGTTGCAGTGCTGGCAGCGGCAGTTTCTTGATTTCGGTAAACGCCTCTTACCTGTTCTTCGCGATCGTAATCTACTGCTTCTAATTCATTGTAAGCCGGCAATTGTTCTGCTTGAGCTTTGTTGCGAAGACCTGTGGCGTGGACGCGACGAGCTCCGTAGTCGAAGCGGGCCGAGCCGATTGGCAACAATACTTTTTTGCCAAAAATCCAAATACCGGTATCAATTACCAGATAGCGGAAACGACCAGTGTCATCAACCAAAGCATCATAAACCGTGCCTACTTTTTCATCAGAGTCGCCAGCATAAACATCAAATCCCTTGATGTCGTCTCCAGCAAAGATTTCTTCCTGATAGTTAGGATAAAATTCTGCTAATCTTTGAAGTGCCATGTGTTTTTTCCTCTTTGCTCTACTTAAGTTAATAGTAGAAATTAATTCGCTAACTTCCCTCTCCCTAAAGTCAGAAGTGTATAATTTAGGTTGTTTAATACTATAGGAATAGTACGGCATCTGTGCTTCTACGCTAGCGCACTCAGCTATTTTAAAGATTGTAAAACTCTACAATCGTCAATCTTATAACAAGTATTAAAACTCAATGCCAACCGTAGGGATACTGCCTTGCTGCGTCCTATTCCCCTTGCAGGATACTCCTTTGCATTGTGCCTACTGTTAATAATTGTTAACTATGTGGTGAAAAATCAGCATTACATAGTATTACCAAAAGATCGAAGCCCCTCATCTTGCACGAGAGGGGCTTCAGGAAAGCTAGAAATTTTAAGTTTAAAGTTGATTGAATTGAGTTCTGATAGCTTCTATCCGACTGCGGTTAACTCCCATATCTGACTGTCCCAGACGCGAAGCCGATCGCACATGGATGACTTTTGCTGCATCATCTACCAAAAATTCAACGTCATCAACAAACCCCATCAAAGCACTGGTGAACTCCGCATACAAGTAATTATCACTTGCCGTGATAATTTTAGTTTTTCCATAGGACTCGATTACCCCTTTTAGCTTTACCATAGCTTCTGCAGCGGACGAAGTGTATGCCAAAGGCTCAATTTTGTGTTCGGCATCTTGACTGAAGCTGCTGACGCAGTTGGGGGAATTCGGGCACGCTGCGAGTTTTCCTGACTGAATCCCGATATTGGTAGGTCTTGTTCCAGCAAACATTGTTTTTTCTCCGGGTATAGCGATAAAAGTAGCGATCGACAGTACCGCTACTGCTAGCAGTGATATTAAAATAACCAGGACTTTTTTCCACGCTGTCGGCGATTTTGTTTCAACTGTTTGCAAAGGATTAGCCCTCCTGAAAGTATAAATGCGGTCTACTTTTCATATTAATTGAAATTTACATCAAAAAATTAAAAAGATTTTTTTTGTTCTTCAATTAACCAGTAAGTCAGCATTCTTCCTTTACCTTTAATCGGGATATGACCCCGTTCTTCCAAAACAAACTGCTCTTTCAAACGCTCGTAAGTCGCCGCCGTTACTTGAATTTTACCAGGCAATCCGTTAGATTCCATGCGTGAAGCAACATTAACAGTATCCCCCCACAAATCGTAGCTAAATTTACTAATTCCAATAATTCCAGCCACCACCGAACCGCTGTCAATTCCAAGCCTCAATTGAAAATTTTCTCCCATTTTGGCATTAAACCTCCTCAAAGCTGCCTGCATCTCCAAAGCTAAAAGTGCGATCGCCTCAGAGTGATCCTTCCGCGGCGTCGGCAAACCCCCAACCACCATGTAAGCATCCCCAATCGTCTTAATCTTTTCCAACCCGTGCAATTCAGACAACCTATCGAACTCCGAGAAAATCCCGTTCAAAATTTCTACCAACTGCGTCGGACTTTTGTGAGCCGAAAACTCTGTAAAACCAACCAAATCAGCAAACAAGACGCTCACCTCATCAAAATGCTCCGCTATCAACTTTTGCTCTTTTTGCAAACGATCCGCAATAGGTTTCGGTAAAATATTCAGCAGCAACTTCTCGGTTTGTCCTTGCTGCACTTTCAGCGCTGCTTCAGCTTGTTTCCGCTGAATCAACGAACCGAGCTGCGTAGCAACCGCGCTCACTAATTCCAACAAGCGCGGCTGACATTTCAGAACTTTTTTGCGATAAAAAATCAAAATAGCTAACACTTGGTTGTCCGCCAATATTGGCACCCCAAAAGCCGCTTTCAATCCCACACTAGCCGCAATTTCTGCTCGTAAAAAAACTTGTTCCGGTGCACTAGAAACATCATCGATCCATTCAGAATGCTGCGACTGCCAAATCCTGCCTGGGAGTCCCACACCGGGAGCAAAAATTAACTGCCAACTTGTTTGTCGGAATTCAGCAAAACTCAAGTCGCTGACGTACCTGCCTGTAGCGCATTTTAAAAAGCCATCACTGCAAGGAATCCAAGCTTCGCCCAGATTCCATTCAATAGTTTGGCAAATTAAACCTAAAATTACATCTATACCCGACTCAAAATCATCAGATTTGCTAATAGCTTGAGTGGCTTGAAGCAGCAATCTTGTTTCCATTTCCACCTGGTGGCGTTCAGCGATTTCCTGGTGCAACTGGATATTTTGAGCGGTCAATTTTTGATTTTTTTCTTGCAATTGAATTTGCAATGAACGCACCGTAAGTTGATTGCTCACTCGCGCCAATACTTCTTTTACCTGAAAAGGTTTGGTGATATAATCGGCTCCGCCCACTTCAAAAGCTTTTGCTTTATTTATTCCTTCTTCTAGCGCGCTGAGAAAAATAATGGGAATTTCCCTAAATTGCGATTGTGATTTTAATTTTTTACATAGTTCGTAGCCGTCAATATCCGGCATCATAATATCGAGTAAAATCAAATCTGGTGCGCTAGATTGAATAGCATCTAACGCCGAAAAACCATTAGTAACAGGGCGAACTTTATAGCCATTTTTTTGCAAAATTCTAATCAACAAACGCAGATTATCTGGCGTATCGTCAACTACTAAAATATCTGCTTGATAGTTTTCAGTTTGTTCCGCCTTCATCTGCATTATCTGATTCCTCCGCCTCGGCAATTAAATTGAGAATTTTCTGGTAATCAAAATTATTGAGATGACCCTGGAGGATTTCCGCCAATTCAGGATGAGGCTCCCTTATTTCGTCGATTGTCCTGACAATTAAGTCAAAATCAGCACTGCGGATTACCTGCTTCATGTTGTCTATCCATTCTGCGGGAAGTGTAGGTAAATAAGCAAGCGCAGCATTAGGGAGGGAGCCAGGTAAATTATTTCGATCGCCTATAGAGATCGAGTCCGTTGAGTTAGAGTAGATATACTTCACCCCCAAATGTTTGTGGATAGTATCAAATATATCTGTTTTGCGGAAAGGTTTGCTAATAAAATCGTCGCAGCCGACCAATAAAGCAAACGCTTGCCTCCCTTCAATTGTACTAGCTGTCAAAGCAATAATCTTTGGAATCGGCGAGTCGGGATGGGAAATATTGGTTTCTCCATTTCCTTGCTGCTGTTGCTCTCTCTGCTTGATTCTAGCCTTAATTTGTTTAGTAGCTTCGTAGCCGTCCATCACTGGCATTCGCACATCCATCAAAATTAAGTGCGGATGCCAAGTTTCCCACATTTCTATTGCTTCCTGGCCGTTGGTTGCTTGTTCCACCCCGAAACCTAAAGGAGAAAGTATTTTGACTAAAAGTTGGCGGTTGTCTTCGCGATCGTCCACAACTAAAATCCGGTAGCACAGTTGATTGGGCTCTAACCCACTAACTTCGCGGTTAAGTTGCCGATCTGGAAGCTCAGCAGCATAAACTGCACCGACTGGAATTTCAAATTTAAAAGTGGTGCCGAGTTCCAGTTGACTTTCTACAACAATCTCTCCTCCCATCAGGCGGACAAACTGACGGCTGATCTTCAATCCTAAACCCGTACCTTTCTGATTTTTTTGACCGGAAGCTGTTTGCACAAAAGCCTTAAAAATATTGCCCAATTCTTCCGGAGCCATGCCAACTCCTGTATCTTGAATTTCAAACAGAAGGAAAAAACCAGGCACAGTTGAATTATCAGCCTCATCCCTCCATCGAACCGTTGCGAGATCACTGCTAGTTCTCGAAAAATCCCGAATACTTCTTGTGGTATCAAAGCAAGCTGTGGGACTATCCAATAAATCCAGAAATCCCGATTTTTCTAACTTTATAACTCTTAAAATAATTTCGCCTGTTTGCGTAAAGTTAATCGCATTACTCACAAGATTAATCAGCACTTGTCGCAGTTTAATATCATCGGTTCGCACGTACTGAGGAACGTCAGCATCGCGCTGAAAACGCAACTGCAATTCTTGATTCTCAACCTGCAGTTGAAACATATCTTGCAAATCGTCAAGCAAGCGGTAGAGGTCGAAGTCTGTGGGGTTAAGTGTCATCCGCCCTGCTTCGATTTTTGACAAGTCTAAGACTTCATTGATCAAGGTGAGCAAGTGTTCGCCACTACGGCGAATAATTCTCATATTTTCTCGGTTTTCGACAGTAAGATCCGGGCTGGGTTCCATGATTTGTGCAAAGCCGAGTATAGAATTGAGAGGGGTGCGTAACTCGTGGCTCATATTAGCCAGAAACGTGCTTTTAGCTTTGTTTGCTGCTTCAGCAGCTAATGCGGCTTGTTGCAGTTGTTCTGTGCGTTCATCAATTTGGGCTTCTAAGGTGTGCTGGTATTCTGCTAGTATTTTTTCGGCTTGTTTGCGATCGCTAATATCTTGAAAAGCTGCGATCGCATAAACAATATTTCCGCTAGCGTCAAAAATCGGCGTGGTATTGATCTCGATCGCAATTCTTTTGCCCTCTTGACAGATTTCTACATCGTCAACCTTGACAGATTCTCCTTTCAGTGCGCGCAAAATTGGCAGATTATCCGGCGGGTACAGCTCATCAGTATTGGCAACATAAAGTTGATAAGTAGCAGCTAATTGTTCCGCAGTGCTTTCCGGGATAGTGTCTGCACCCAGCAAATCCCGCGCTGCTTGGTTGAAATAGGCGATCGAGCCATCGGGATGATAAACAGATACCCCCACTGGCAAAGCTTCTAAAAATTGACTCAGGCGGCTTTCACTCGCAGACAGCGCCTCATTTACTAGCTTTAACTCCTCGTTTACTTCTTGGCGCTTATGAATTTCATCAGTTAACTTTTGATCTTGCAAATAACTGTGAACTGCTTCTACTACGGTTAATTTTAAGTCTTCATTTTGCCAAGGTTTAGGAATATAACGGTACAATTTAGCATACTTAATAGCATTGCTCAGGGCTTCCAAATCTGCTTGCCCCGTTAGCATAATAGTCAGCGTCTCCGGCGAGCTTTCGTGAATTCTTCTCAGCAGTTCATCTCCTTTAATATCGGGCATGATATAATCGGAAAGCACCAACGCAATCTCGTATTCATCTGCCTGCAAATCAGCCAACAACTCTAAAGCATCAGCCCCCCCTTCAGCGGTTTCAATTATACACCGATCGCCGATCGCCTTTTTCAGTTCAATCTTTAAACTATTCAAAACGTCAGGTTCATCGTCAATACAAACAATCACAGGTTTTTTCATAACTTAGCCAGCCCAGATTTTATAGTCTCTATTAAGTCTTTGCTTTTCCAGGGTTTGTACAAACAACAGTATAAATCTGCTTCTTCTACTGCCCGCTGAACAGCCGCTGCATCCGCTTGTCCCGTCAACATCACCTTAATAATTTTAGGATATTTTTGGTGAACTTTAATTAAAAGTTCGTCACCTTTAATTCCCGGCATCAGCCAATCAGAAACAACCACAATCACCTGAGCTTTTTCTTGAAAATTCTCCAGTAAATCTAAGGCTTCATCACCACTTTCAGCTAATTCATAAAAGTAATTATTTTTAAATTCCTTTTTTAGCTGCATCTTGAGAGTATTCAAGATATCCGGTTCATCATCAACGCAAAGAATTATAGGCTTATTCATCTTTTCCTATCCGCTGAAATTTTAGTAGGTTTACTGACATGACTTGCTTTTACATTATTGATTTCGGGCAACGATGCAGGATATATGTCCCCTATCTTTCTTATTTTAATAGGACTTCCGAAGATCGGCCCGGTTTCTGGTAATAAATCTTGTATTTGTCAGCGAGACAGCGACGGGTGTCATCGGGAATCTGCCCCCTTGCAGGTAAGTTTTGTTTAATAAATAGGCAGCGAGACTGTAAAAGTTGTCTGCCCCGGTACAGAATCTACAGCAATTGTGCCTTCGTGTTTTTCCACAATTTTTCTCACAATATCCAATCCCAAACCGCTACCTTCGCCTGCAGATTTAGTCGTAAAAAACGGTTGAAAAATTTTGGGAATAACTTCTAAGGGAATACCTTTGCCGCTATCAGTAAACTTGAGGAAAATATTTGCCTCTTGCTGCCGAGTTTCAATTATCAAAATACCTTTATAATCCATTGCTTGCAGGGCATTATGAACGAGATTCGTCCAAACTTGATTTAAGTCATCGGGATAGCACATTATTTGGGGTAAATCTCCATAGTTTTTAACTACTTCTATACCATGTTTCAGTTGATTTTGATAAAGGGTTAACACCGTTTCAATGCCATCGTGCAAGTTCGCCTGGACTTTTTCTGGTTTGCTATCAAAATGAGCGTAGGTTTTTAAGGCAAATACTACTTTCCCAGACTTCGCTGTTGCTCTTTGGATCAGGCTAATACTTTTTTTAAAGCTTGCAAACTGGTAAGCACTATTTAAAACCACTTCCCAATCCGGGGATTTAAAAAGCGGCAAGAATTCTTCTATTTTTTCGTAAATTTCCATGTCAACTAAAGTATCCGCAATTTCTTCGGCGTTTTCAACATATTCTGCCATCAAATCCGCCGCCAACTGCTGCTTAAATTTGCGTTTCTCTCGGCTTGTAAATAAAACTTCTTGATGGGTTGCTCTGTACAGTAAAGCTAAAAAATAAGCTTTGCTTTCCTCAGAAAGTTGTTGATAAATTTCAGGGAAATTTTCTAAAAATTCGTCGGAAAAATTAGCTATATTATTAATAGAGGAACCTATAATGCCCAGGGGGGTATTGATTTCGTGGGCAATGCCAGCAATCAGTTGTCCCAGTGCTGCCATTTTTTCCGATTGAATCAAGTGATCTTGGGCGGCTTGCAGTTGGTGGAGTGCCATTGCTAAATCTTGATTTTTCTGTTGCAAAGTTTGTTGCAGTGAACAAATTTTTAAATGAGTTTCTATCCGGGCTAAAACTTCTTCAACCTGAAACGGTTTAGTAATAAAGTCAACTCCGCCCACTGCAAAAGCTTTAACTTTATCCAGCACGTCATTAATCGCACTAATAAAAATAACAGGAATGTCTTTGGTAATTTCAGAAGCTTTGAGTTGCTGACAAACTTGATAACCGTCCATTTCTGGCATCAGAATATCCAGCAGCACTATATCTGGGGGTATTTTTTGAGCAGCAGACAATGCTAGCTTGCCATTGGGTACGGGGCGAACTTGATAGCCTTTTTCGCTCAAAATTCCGGTCAGCAGCCGCAGGTTTTCTGGTGTATCGTCTACTACTAAAATATTAGCTCGATTGGTTTTAGGTAAAGTTGAAATCATCTGGTATTTACTGTTTTTCGCTGAGTTCGATTATGTTCAAAATTCTGTCATATTCAAAATTATTAATGCAATCTTGAAGCTTGCCCGCAAGAGAGGGATTGACAGTGCCGATTTGTGCGATCGAAGTTGCGATCGCCTCCATGTCTACACTCAAAATACTTTGCTTGAATTGGGCCATCCAGTCTGGAGAAAGAGAGGCAAAAGCCTCCGGTGTCAGCACCTCCTGACTTGACTCCTCTACACCTGCGGCACTTACTGCGGTTGAATCTTCATAAATATAGCGTACTCCTAAATGTTTTCCCATTGCCACAAAAATATCCTCCTCGCGGAACGGTTTCCGCATAAAATCATCGCAACCCGCCGAAAGAATCACCGCCCGTTCTTCCTCCAAAACGCTAGCAGTTAGGGCAACAATCGCCGTTGCTTGCCCGCCAGTTGTAGTTTTAATCTGTTTCGTTGCCTCATAGCCGTCCATGACAGGCATTCTCATGTCCATCCAAATCAGATGCGGTTCCCACTCCATAAAAATATCAACCGCTTCTTTACCGTTATTTGCTTCTCTCAACTCAAATCCGAGTGGACTGAGAAGTTTTACTAACAGTTGGCGATTTAAAGGTTTGTCGTCCACAATTAGCAAGCGATAACTCGGCTGATTCGGTTCGAGGGCAACAACTCGACGTTGAGTTTTTTTGCTTTCAATATCACTAGCTTCAACCAGATTAACTTGGATATCAAACTGAAATAATGCACCCTTTCCGATATCGCTGCTCGCAGTAATTTCACCTCCCATTAATTGCACGAACTGGCGGCTAATAGCTAAACCTAAACCCGTTCCTTCCTGAGAATCTTTACCTGTTTTCGTCTGCACAAATGCTTCAAACAACTGATCGATTTCCTCAGGCGCAATGCCTGCACCAGTATCTTGGACTTCAAAATGCAGCCAGTAGCGGCCGGGCAATTGGTCAGTGCTGTTTTTATGTATATGCCGCCTTCCTCCTTTGACTTTCACCGACACTCTCCCTTCAGAGGTAAATTTAATCGCATTATTGAGCAAATTAATTAAGACTTGCCGCAATTTAACTTCATCAGTACAAATGTAATGGGGAACTTCTGCGTCTGTGTCGAACATTAGTTGCAAACATTTTTGCTCAGCTTTGAGAGCAAACATATCTTCTAAATCGTCGATTAATTGGTACAGATCGAAGCTTTTTGCATTAAGCGTCGTGCGTCCGGCTTCGATTTTTGACAAGTCTAAAACTTGGTTAATTAAAGCCAGTAAATGTTCGCCACTCCGCAGGATAATTCCGACATTTTCTTGATTTTCCTGAGACAACGTTTGACTGCGAATCAGGACTTGAGCAAAGCCGATGACCGCGTTCAGGGGCGATCGCAATTCGTGGCTCATATTAGCGAGAAAGGTACTCTTAGCTTTATTTGCTGCTTCGGCCGCTTCTTTCGCCTGCTGCATTTTTATTTCAGCTTGTTTGTTATCAGTAATGTCTTTAATAAAACCTTCGTAGTAAAGTAAATTTCCTGCTTCATCGCAGACAGCGCGACAATTTTCCGAAATCCAGATTATGCTGCCATCTTTGCGGTAAATTTCCGATTCAAAGTTTGATAGTATCCCGTACTCGGTCATCAGCGCTGCAAATTCGTCGCGGCGGTTGGGTTTCACGTAAAGCTGGTTATTGAAATTCGGCTGTGCTGCTATTAATTCTGCGGGGCATTCATAACCATAAAGCTGAGCTAAAGCGGGGTTAGCGCTGATGTATTTCCCGTCAATAGCAGTTTGGAAAATTCCATTCAAAGCATTTTCATAAATGTTGCGGTACTTTTCTTCTGCTTCCCGGAGGGCAGTTTCTGCTTTTTGGCGCTCGGTAATATCGCTAGAAATAGACAAAAAACAAGCTTCTCCGTCAATATTGATGGTTTCTATCGACAGCAGTGCCGTTCTTTCTGTACCATTTTTATTGCGAAACCTCAGCTCATAATTGTGAAGTGCTGTCTTGTCTTTTAACATTTGAATCATGCGGTCACGCTCTTTCAAACTCGCCCAAAAATTGAGTTCTACCGCTGTTTTACCGATAATTTCTTCCTGGGTGTAGCCCATCATCCGGCAAAAACTATCATTAACTTCTAGGTGGCAACCGTCACGAATTCTTGTAATTGTAATCGCATTCGGACTCGAACGAAAAGCTTTGGAAAACTTTTCTTTTGCCTTAGCAAGATCGGCGGTGCGTTGTGCAACTTGCACTGCTAAATTTTGGTTGTATGCCCTTAATAACTTCTCCGCTAGTTTCCGTTTCGTAATATTTTGAAAAGCGCACATTCCGTAAATAATATTTCCTTGGGAGTCGTAAATAGGAGTCCCCCAAACTTGCAGGGGAACAGTTTTGTTATTGGAGAAGATTTCAATGTCATCAACTGTTACACTTTTGCCCTGCAAAGCATTTAAAATTGGGTCGCGTTCCGCCGGGTAAATTTCCTGAGTTCCAGCTAAATAAACTCTGTATAATTGGCGCAACTTTTCGGCATCTGCTGCCACAATTCCTTGAGATAAAATTTTTTCTCCTGTAGGGTTAATGTAGTGAGGTTGACCGTTTGGCTCTGCAATAAAAATCCCTAGCGGTACTGCATTGAGAAATTGTTTGAGTCGGCTTTCGCTTTCTGAGAGGGAAGTAAATGAATGCTGCAATTGCTCTGCCATGCTGTTAAAAGCAGTTGCAAGTTCTCCGAGCTCATCTTCGCGATTTAGAGTGAGCTTTGTATCCCATTTATTCCGCGCCAAAGCTTTCGCCGCTGCATTCAATCTTAAAATCGGCTGAACAACCCATTTAGCAGTAAGAGTTCCCAGGATTGTCGCCCCCATCAAAGCTGCAAGCGACAGTAAAAAAGTCGTGCGCGTGTTGAGGTTAATTTGCTCCATAAAGTCAGACTCGGGTACAACTACTACAATCAGCCAATCCAACCCTCGATCGTCTTTAAAAGGAGCTACCTGAATAAAATTTCGCTTGCCGTCAACATCAAAAGTAAGCTGTTGAGAACTATTGATTTTAGCTAAGCTGTCGTAGTGTTTATCTAAATGCTGTGCGGTTTGTCTAATTACCGGATTGTCGCTTTCTGAAGCTTTGATGCGTCTTGTTTCTTTACCTTCCACCACAAATTCTGCGCTCGCCGTTGAAGTGGCAATTAACATCCCCGATCGCTCCATGACAAAAGTTTGTCCCGATTTGCCAATTTTGAGGCTGACGAGAAATTCTTTGATGCGAGAAAACAGCACATCGCTACCAGCTACTCCTATCAGCTTGCCAGCGTCATCGTAGATAGGCATAGCAGCAGTAATTGCCAGTTCCCTAGTCAAGAAATCTGTATAGATTGGAGTCCAAATTGGTTTTTTTGCGGCAGCGGCAGCTCTGTACCAAGGTCGAATTCGCGGGTCGTAAGTATTGGGTGAAATTTGCACTAATTGAACGCGGGTTCCCTGAGAGTCAGCAGTATACCGAGCTAATTTATTGCCAGTAGAGCTGTCGGCAGCAGATATCAAAGTCCGCTCTTTAGTGCGGATTGCTCCCGAATGTTCTCCATTTTCTTTACCTGTGTAAATGATGCTGATCGAATCAAAATATTGAATTTGTTCGAGGAAATGATGTTCTAGTTTTTGGCTGTCTTCTAGGTTCAACTGCCCCAATTTTATTCCTTGAACGTTCAGGTGATTGACTATGTGGGGAATTGACATATAATGTTCCATGCGGTCTTTGATGCGATCGCTAATTTCTCCCCGCAACTGAGCGGCAACCTCGTTGACTGCCCGCTGACCGTTTTGGAAAGATAGCCAACCTACAACTCCTACAGTGCCGACAATTTGCACTAAAAAAGGAACCAGTAGCACCGTTTGTAATGGAGCTTTGCCGATAAATTTTGTAGCCAAACGATTGAGGGGTTTAGGAAACATATTCATCCTAAAAGTAATTAGAATTGGCCGTTGAAATTAGTAGATGTTAAAATCTTGGAGCGAGAGACGAGCGAGTAATATCAAATCCGGTCAATCACTAATGGTGAAATTGTTCGATCTAGACCTTTAAGAGTTTTGAGGACTTTCGTCGTCACTAAGTAGGTGCAAATAAACATTACATGGTTCGGGAGGTGAGAAGACTTATCTACTCGCTTCGATCGTGGATTTTAACTAAACCCTCTCTGATAAGATACTATGGTAATTTTGCGATGACCTACTTACAAACTTACAGTTCGCGATCGCACTCCGACCCCAGACAGGGGGTTTCGGCTTCGCTCAACCACCTGGTTTTTTACTGCATCTGCCGGATCGAACGAAGTATTGCTGTGAAAAACCAAGGTGAGGATTACCCCTGGCATCGCGAACTAACTTAATCAGGGCTTACGCACTCAAGAGCGTTAAATCAAGGGTGTAAGAGTGCTTCCCTACGTTCGCCATGACACAAAATCTTAGTAGGTGCGTAAGTTTTATTAATTAGAGTACGATCGCCCAAATGTTAGCACGATCGCACTATCCCCAGCAGGACACACCCAAAAAATCTGTATTTACCTGCGATTCAACTCCATCCTTTCGCCGTAACGTAACAGCATATCCAAACTCTCCAAACGATTTTGCCAAGTTTGCACCTGATAGCTATTTTCGGCAGAATGCAAGCGCATCGAAGATTGAAATTGAGATTGAAAACTCCCCAACAATCTTTTAGCAGTGGCTAAACTTTCCGTAGAAGGATTTGCAGCCAATTTGCTCAAAGCTTGCGCCAATTCATCGGCTCGACTTTGCAAAACTTTTAGTTCAGATTCCGACACCCGCAACTGATTGTTAGCCAACAAAAAACTCCATTCCTGCTTGAGAGCAGTATACCGCGAAGCCGCCGCCGCAAACGGCTGTCGGTAAGGAATCGGCTGCGCTGCAGAAGTGGAACGCACTGGCGGGCCTTGAGTGCGGTTAAAAAACCCCTGCATCCCGCTGCTGATACTTTCCACCGCAAAAATAGCATAGCCCCCAGTCGGCAAATCGCGCAAAGCTTGAATTTGGTCGATCGCCACAACTTCCGGGAGAGTCAACAACTTAACCGCCGGAGAAATCAAAGCCGAACCCAGAGTTTGTTCCTTTACCAGCGGTTCGGTGATGCGCTGAAGTCGGTTGGTATCCAAAGCATAAGTCATCGGCACAATCAGATCTACAATGCCCTGACGAGCCCAAACTTCCCAATTTTGCTGAATTTTGTAAATCCGCTGACTTTCCGGGTGCGGAAACACCGCCACAGAAAGAATTGTGCGCGGATAATTCTGCCGCAAAAGCTGAGAAACTTCAGCTACAAAACTATTAATTTGATTAGTTTTAAACTCAACCCACTGGCGCCACAAACTCCCGTTTTTAGGGGAAATATTCACCGGGTCTGCACCAGTCAACTGTCTAAATTGCTGCCTCCCCGCAATACCGTAACCGTAAGTAAAATTCGCATTGTCATCTTGAAAAGGATAGCGAATATAGTCTAATTGCACCCCATCTACTTTGTAGTTGTTGGCAATTTCGCCGATAATTTGCAGCAAATAATTACGCGCTTCCGGGTTCGCCGGATCGAGATAAAATTTACCATCATTAGGATTTTGCGTGCGTCCTTTATTGTCAATATTCGCCCACTGTGGATGAGCGGAAAGTACCGGCCCTGGATAAGAACTAGGCTGGCCAATTAAAGTATTGTGGCGCTTATTTCCTGTGGCAAAAACCCAAACCCAAGCGTGCAGTTCCATGCCTCGCTCGTGAGCTAATTTAACCGCAGATGCCAGCGGGTCCCAGCCAACAATTAGGGGATTTTGTTGCGGTGCAACTTGACTGGGATAAATCGTATATCCGGCATTCAAAGTTTCAAAGAAAACGGTATTGATACCGGCGGCGGCGAGCCGATCGAACACTACGGCCAAACCCTGCTCAGATCGCGCTGCGACGATCGTACCGCGATCGAGCCAAACAGCCCGAATTTCCGCCCCAACGCGCTGTCCTTCCTTCGGGTAATTTTGCCACAGCAACTGTCGCGCTTCCACCCACTGCTTTCTAGCCTCCGCGTAGTTTTTCTGTTGCAGGAGTTGGTCAAAAGTTTGCAAAACCTGCCGCGCTTGGGCGATCGCCCGCGCCGTTGCTCCTTGCAGAACAGGCGGGCGGCTGGCTGCCGGGCCGCCAGCACTGTTGCTTGCCGCTACCAGTTGAGGGGGAGTAGCAGCATTGAGATTAACAGGCGTATTCGCTGAATTAGCTGCTGTCAGGGCGCTTTCAAACCTGCCGAGGAGGTTGGTGAGTTCTTGGCGCATCAAGTACGCTTCAATGCTGACGATCGGCTTATTGGAATTTGCCTGCACGTCCAAGCCCGGCGGCGCCGACTGATCCGAAGGATCTGTAAAAGTTGCAGGAACTGGATCTGGAAGCGCACCCGATGGAGAAAGTCGGCTCAGCGGGGTAGTAAGCGGCGAACTAGGGCTGTTTCTAGTGACTCTTGAGGGGGGAGTTGGCAGTGGGGTCGCGGCAGCAGTGGGCGGCGCTACAGGTCCAGAAGCGATCGTGCCTCCCCAGCGGGCGATCGAGGCTTGCAGCCAAGCCTTATCTACATTTGCCGAACCGTCGCTACCCCAGCGCCAGCCGAGGTAGGTAGCGCGATCCGTTGCGATGGCTGCGGAGGAACCGGAACTATCTTTCCAAGTAGCAATTGTTTGACTGTTGGCATCAGCCGGAATCAAGACACCGCCTTGGACTGAGGCATTTTTTTCTTCTGATGGCACCCAACTGCTAGAAGTAGTGCAAGCAATATCTCGACACCGGCTGCGCGGTTGCGGGGTCGCCGGTTGGGTTAAGGGAAAAGCCCAATAGGCCCCAAGGAGCGATCGCAAAGATTGGCGCACCAAAGCCGGGGAACTGCGGCCGACGGGGCCCGAAGCAATCAAGCGGCCGCCCTGGGAGGCCCAAGCTTCTAAAACTTTAATTTGCGCCGGACTCAAAGTTTCAATGTTGGGCAAAAACAGCACGTTAACGCCTGCTAAATCCGCCACATTTTTGATTTCTTCGAGATTGATTGGTTTGTAAGCAATGCCGCTTTCCCAGAGGCGCGTGGTAATCTTCACCCAATCGGGAGAATTCTCGGAACTGCGAACAACGCCCAGAACTACTTCTGCGAAACTCGGAGAGGGAAATAAAATAAAGAGATTGAGTAATGTACTTGCTAGAGTGCCAATTAAGACTCTTTGCAAGAAAGTGAAAAAGCGAATTTTTTGAGCCTGAGAGCAGGCATCAGGCATTTGATCGGGCTTATTGATTTGTTGCATAAATATGAGAATTACTCACCACACCGCTTGAGAAAAATTCAATTACAATTAAGAGCGATCGATCCGCACCATACAATTTTCTATCCTGGCCTGCAACCTGAATCAGGAAAAAGTGCGATCGAGCGATTTTAAATTTTAGATTTTAGATGTTGGATGTTGGATTTTAGATTTTGGATTTAAATCTAAATCTATTCCTCATGACAGTTGACAGTTGACTGTTTTGACATTGTGGCATTTGAACAATATCGATGCCACCGGAAACGATTTTAGATTAAAATCTGCGTGCATTTGGGTTGAAAAACCAAAAATACAATTTAGATGCCGGACAGCTTACAGCCAACAGTCAACAGTCAACACTCAACACTCAACTATTTTCTGGCGTTGCAGCTTCATTCACCGGGAATCTATCGATTAACTGCATCGCCCGACAAGCATTCCTCCGCAAAGAATCCGAAACGTGAGGAACGTGAGGAATCTGAGACAAGAAATCCAATGTCCGGCGCAAAATCCGCACCACATCCCCTTCATCCAAACTCGTATGGCTAATCAGTTCCAGCCATTCAACACCCAGAGCCCACTGTTCGACCAAAGTCACTAAATCCCGTTCCAGCCAAATCGGGATTGCAGCTTCATGACGGTACTGAACTTGAAACAACCGGCGGCGCAAGCCTTTTTGCAGATTGTCCAAAGGTGCCAAAACTTCGGGCGACAGCGAGTAGTGAGTCCAACTGTCGGGCCTGGAAACTTCTGTAACTAAGGCCGCGCAAGCAGCAGCGAGGTGGTGGGGGTCGAGTTCGTCAAACTCGGCAGACATCAGGGACAAACCCAGCCACAGTTCGTTATCGCCGCGAATGGCGGCGCAAGCTTGGCCCAAGATTGTGGGCACCAACCTGTCGGAGGAGTCATCTCGGTTTCCAGTTGCCGAAACTACTCTTTCCAAGCAGCCGAAATTCAGCAAGATGTCGATTAAGTTGAGAAATTGCTCCCAGTAGCGAGCTCGCTGCTTTTCTAACTCTTGTTCGCTTTTGCGGATTTCTTTTTTCAATTCTTCCCGGCGGCGCTGGCGTTTGAGCAAAGTACCGGGATTGCCCCATTCTAGAACCGGGTGAATTTCTAGCTTAGCTTCTAGGGCTGCGATTTTCCGCTGTTGCTCGATCGCCTCTGGGCTCGGTTCCGGTGCCGGCAATTGTGGGATCGATGCAGCAATTGAAGCAGTTTCTTCATTTCCCAAGCGGCACTGGCCGAGTCTCAGAGGCATTTCCGACGGCGAGTTCAAGGTATCTGCAACACTCAAGCGAGGTAATTCGGCGTGCAGGGTAGCGACATCGCTAATGGCGACGACATACCAGCGGTTATCTTTGCCCAAGCACACCAAATTTGGTGCTTGGCCGGAACCTGCGATTTTGGCAACCAATACGGCGGGTACAGGATTTGTGTGCGATCGTTTGGCTGTCGGAACGTGCTTGCCTTTGAGACTCAGAACCGTGCCGAGCACTGCAAAAGCCACAGCTACGGACATCTCCTTAAATCTGGCTTCTTCAGCTTGCTGCAAGAGAATTTTGAGCAAACGTTTGTCTTCTTTGAGTCTTGCCTGCAATTTTTCGTAATGGGCGAGCTCTTTTTCCAGGGTGGAGACATTTCCTCCGGCAGCGAGGGACTCTTCCAGCACCGCCAATTCTGTTTGCAGCCGATCTAATTCTTCTTGCTGCGGCTGCAAGTACAAGGTAGACAGGTATTGACCGAAACTCCGTTCTACCAACTCTTGAGCTTCGTCGAGAGTGTGAGTTTGCAGCAAATTCAGCACCATGCCGTAGCTGGGCGTAAACTGACTGGCGAGGGGGTCGGCTTTGGCTGTTGCCAAATAAGAGGCTTCTTTTGCGCCTTCAAAGCGCGTCTGAACTGCGACCACGTGCCCCAGCTTGTCCATGCCCCGCCGACCCGCCCGACCGGCCATTTGCAGGAATTCTGAAGCGTTTAGCAGTCGGTGTCCCTTGTCGGTGCGCTTGGACAGGGTGGAAATGACTGTGGTGCGGGCGGGCATATTAATCCCGGCTGCTAGAGTTTCGGTGGCAAATACGACTTTAATCAAACCTCTGCCAAAGAGTTCTTCTACTAAACCTTTCCAAGCGGGCAAAATGCCTGCGTGGTGGGCGGCGATGCCTTTTAAAAGAGCTTCTTTTTGACCGAAGCGTTCTGCTTCTGGGTTTCGCTGTAAAAAATCGTCAATGATGCGTTTGAGTTCGGCTGTTTCGGCTTCGTTAACCAGGGAGAAATTGCCGACTTCTGCGACTGCTTGGTCGCACCCGCGACGGCTGAAGATGAAGTAAATTGCTGGTAGCATATCTCGATCGTCCAACCGCGCCAAAACATCGGTCAAACTCGGAGTGGGGATACTGCCTCTTTCTACTTTTTGCTGCTTCTTTTTGGGGACTAACCGAACATTCGCTCTTTTGCCGGTCTCGTCTAGCAGGGGAAATATCCCTTTTTGGTTGGCGAAGTGGAATTGCAGCGGTACTGGCCGAAAGTCTGAGTAGACGAGCTCTGTGGGCCCGTGGACTTTGTTAATCCAGTCTGTAAGTTGCTCGCTATTGGCAACGGTTGCTGAGAGGGCGAGAAGTTGAATTTCGCTCGAACAGTAGATGATGGATTCTTCCCAGACGGTACCGCGCTGGCGATCGTTCATGTAGTGACACTCGTCGAGCACCACGGTTTCGACTCCGGTGAGGGAAGTACCGACTTCTCCGATCGGCGTACCGTAGAGCATATTCCGAAATATTTCGGTAGTCATCACCAAAATCGGCGCATCTCGATTGACGGAGATGTCGCCCGTGAGCAAACCTACGTTGTCGTCTCCAAATTGACTGCGGAAGTCGCGCAGCTTTTGGTTAGAAAGAGCTTTGAGGGGAGTGGTATAGAAGACGCGCCGCCCCCTGGAGAGTGCTTGATGGATGGCGTATTCCCCGATTAACGTTTTCCCAGAGCCTGTGGGAGCACACACGACAACAGATTTACCTGCATCGAGGGCGGCTATCGCCTCTCTCTGAAAGTTATCTAGCTCGAATGGAAATATGGTCTTCAGATCCAGCTCTGGGCGGTTCTGGGCAGTGTCTGGCACAAGGATTATTATAAGGTTGCAGGGTAAGTATGCTGAAATCTTGCTACAAGCAAATCAGCAGAGGACTGTACTGATTTTAAACCTTCGCCACCAAATCGGCTATGAAGGAATAAGTCTGTTGGCAGTTGGCAGGTGGCAGTTGACAGTTGACAGAAGAAATTTTTGCCTTCTTCCCTCTTCCCTCTTCCCTCTTCCTTCTTCCCTCTTCCTTCTTCCTTCTCTATGATTCCAGTTATTTCGACTATTCCTGTGATGCAGCTTGCTTCTGGCGATCGGCTTTCACTGCAAGTCTATCAGTTTCAAGGTGCGATTCCCGGCAAAAAAGCTTATCTCCAATCTAACCTCCACGGCGCTGAGATTAGCGGTAATGCGGTGATTTACCAATTAATTGAGTTTTTAAGCTCTTTGGACAGCAGCCAGTTAAGCGGGGAAATTTGGCTTGTTCCGGTTTGCAATCCTGTGGGTGTCAGTCAGCGATCGCACCATTTTTCCCCTGGTCGCTACAATCTTTATGATGGGGTAAATTGGAACCGGATTTTCTGGGATTTTGAAAAACAAGGGGAAGATATTCTGGGTTTTGCTAAGTCTCAGATAAATCTCGATGCCGATACTGTCAAAGTTAATTACAGAAAAGCGATTGCTTTGAGTTTTGCGAAAGAATTGGCAAAAATTAATGCTCCTAGCTGCCGCCCCTACAGCGAACTTTACCGATATCAGCTACAATCTTTGTGTTTGGATGCTGACTACGTGCTGGACTTGCACAGTTCTACGAATCAAAGTTTAGATTACCTTTACTGTTTTAATTCCCGCAAGGAGAGTGCGAAAGCTTTTTTGCTCGATCGCGCAATCTTGTTTGACGAGTACGATGGGGATGCTTTTGACGAGGCGTTTCTCAAGCCTTGGCTGGCTTTGGAGAAGACTTTGGCCGAGTTGGGACGTGCGATCGAATTTGACGTGGAAGCTTGGACTTTAGAATTAGGTTCGGGGATGGAAATGAATCCCGATTCGGTGGCGAATGGCTTGCGGGGCATCAAAAATTACTTAGCCAGTAAGGGTTTATTGAAAATAGATGGATTTCCTCTCCCGGAAACTGCGGCGCATCAAGTTATTTTCACCCCCAAGCATTCGGTGAACACCTACTATGCGCCGGCGGGCGGGATGATTCAAAATCGAGTGCAATTGGGGAGTTGTGTCAAAAAGGGCGATCGGCTTTATCAAATTCTCAGCTTTAATAAGAATGGGGAATTTCCGAGTTTGGTTGATGTTTGTGCTGAGTCGGATGTTTTCATTTTTGATGTTTCGACCAATCACTCAGTAAATCAAGGAGAGTATGTGTTGTCGGTGATGGCAGATTGAGAATACAAAGAAACCCGGTTTTTTCAAGAAACCGGGTTTCTGAAAACCTATTGGTAGTCGAACCATAATTTACGATAGACTATTGAATAGGGTTTGTTTAAATTCCGCCGCACTTTTATAATAAATTTCAGGATTGTCAATTAAAGCGCGATCGATAACTGGGGCTAGCGGTTGAGGAATGGCAGAAGTGCGATCGCGCACAGGAACCGCATCATTTTGCAAAACCGCCAAAAACGGGTCTTGACCCTGCAAATTTCGCGGGGAATATCCCGTTATCATCACATACAAACAAGTCGCTCGATTTTAGATTTTGGATTATAAAAACTTCTACTCCCCCCCTGCCCTAGCTCCCCTTAATAAGGGGGGGACAAGAGTTTGTAAGGTGCGTCAGTGCGGAGATTCTCAATTTTTGAGCAGATCACCCACAGTGGTCCACCCTACAATTTAACGTGACGGTTTATGGTTGAATGAAAATACCGATCGCATTATGAACTCTCGCAGCAGTTGACGGAGGTCGATCGAGCAAACTACCTCCCAAATACAAACTCGTCGAACTTCCCCCATCCAAATTTAAAGCCTCCACAGCACCCATTTGCTGCAATATCTGCGCCAGTTCTGCGAAATTTGGCCCCGCCCCGCCCGCGCGATTGTGCACGGCTACAATCAGCAAATTCCCCGCAGCATTTCGCCCGATCGCACTTCTAATTGCTGTCTGTCTAACGTAAGCATCGCTAAACCCTTCCGCCTTCGCATCCAGCACAACTCGACTGTTTTGTACCAACACCGGCCCGCCGCCGAGAATGTATGGAAAACGGTTGAAATCAGCAGGAAAAGTGTTAGTTTCTAAACGCAGTAAAGTCCCGATGGAGAGTTCAGATGCCGGGAACAAATCGGAACGCAAAACCAAAATATAACCGTTAGCTGGAATGGGAAAAGTTGTTGTTCCCGCCGCACCTCCGGGGGATTGGCTGACAACTC
>NZ_JAUBQU010000211.1:0-5750 GCF_036701435.1 Microcoleus sp. Pol12A5 | reverse complement strand
ATAGCGACTTGACTTAAGAACACTCATTTGAGTCATTGTCAAGTACAATTTATACCAAATTAGATGAGCTTACCCTGATCCGGACTGGCTTCCATAGTGCGCGAAAAGACATACTGCTTCAAGCTAGGATAAGGATTAGTTACACCAACATCTAGCCCTACCTCATAGGTTTTCCGTCCCATCAAAACAGCATCAAACTGCTTGTTCTCTGCCGGAATGCCAAGTGCTTCCTGAAGGTGAGCCGGAATAGTCTCAGGAAAGGAATCGAACAAATCAGTGAAATGCTCCCCTTCCATAGGAAAACAATCAAATGAGCCATCTTCGCGAGCAATAAAACCGTCAACTGTGCAAGCAACGTAATATTTTAGTTTTCTCATATTTAACCTTTGTTTTGTTAAAATGTTAAAGACAATAAATGGAGAGGACGGGACTCGAACCCGCATCGATCGACAGCAACTTTAAGGAAACGCGCTTCCTTACTGCCCGCAAGCAGATGAGAACTGCCCCCATCTCGGACTGTTAATTCCTTTCAGTGCCTCCGCAACCCGCTGCCAGTTTGCGTTTTCAGGGAACGTCGCGAAGCAACTTTTTACCCTACTCAACAAACCCGATCGTCCTTTTGGGAGCCGCTTTTCCAAAGTTTTTACGGTGCCATTCCACTTAGGCGACCTCCCCATAATTTTGCTCAGTCTAGGATAGCAAATCTCGTGAAAAAATTAACCATAATTCTCCCTTATTTATATATAAAATCATAAGCAATCCACCGAGGAGGTACTGCCCCTCCTATCCCCGCGTTATCAGCACGGTGTCTCGCTTTTCGACTTCCGGTGGTTAAAAGGAAGATGAAGGAATCGAACCCTTACAGTTACCTGTACCCCAGTTTTCAAGACTGGTTGCCAACCATTTAGTGGCATCTTCCAAGGGGTGTCTGACGGGGCTTGAACCCGCTAATAACTAGCTTCACGGGCTAGCGTCTCGACCGCTTCGACTTCAGACACCGCAGTGGAATCAAGGAGAATCGAACTCCTAACCTCTTGCGTGCAAAGCAAGCGCTCTACCAATTGAGCTATGACCCCGCGTAAAAGATTCACCTGTCGAGTAAATCTAAAATCTAAAATTGGTGTGGTGGATTGCGATCGGATTTGAACCGATATCTTTCTAACAGCCAGTTAGATGCTTTACCAATTAAGCTACGAACCCATTCAGCAGGAGTGGTAGGACTTGAACCCACAACATTCGAGGTAGAAGCTCGACACTCTATCCAGTTGAGTTACACTCCCATGTTTTTTGTTAATGCGCGATTCCCTACGGGATAGCTGCGCTTCACGCACTTTGACGTGCAAGTTATCAGAGCATTGCGTTTTCTCAGTTACTAGAGGGACTCCGCCGATGAGTTATTACACACTCTTTAAAGGATGGCTACCTTTAAGCCAACCTGCCGGGTTCATGGCACTCCCCGTTCTCAAACGCCCGCTGATTTTGACAGCGTTACCTTTCCTCTCGTACTAAAGTATGTAGGCTCCAAAGATTGGGACACGCAAAGGGCGATCGCTCTTACTATAAAAAATTATCCATTCAATGGAATCAACCTCCTTAAATTAAAGCAAAAACAACGAGAGTGGCAGGAGTTGAACCCACAACATCCGCGTCCGAAGCGCGGCGCTCTATCCATTGAGCTACACTCCCATATTGGTAGTCCTGACAGGATTTGAACCTGCAACATCTTGCTTGTAAGGCAAAGGCTCTACCATCGAAGCTCAGGACTACAAAAGCGGATGATGGGACTCGAACCCATGCGCTGAGAATGGCATACTCAGATGCTAGCCTTTACATCACACCCGCAAATCGATTTGAGATTTGAAATTTGAGATTTTGGATTGAAAAAACCTCTCGTTTAGCCAAGCGGATAACGAGGATCGAACTCGTGCCTAGAGTTTGGAAGACTCGAATGCTACCGTTACACCATATCCGCAATTGTGGGGCTGGTGATAGGAATTGAACCTACAACCGACTGATTACAAATCAGTTGCTCTGCCTAATTGAGCTACACCAGCGCGCCAAGCAGATGGCGAGATTTGAACTCGCAAGAAAGCTTTACAAGAACCTCATGTTGCCAATTACATCACACCTGCATTTTTGGTGGCGGGGGCAGGAGTTGAACCTGCTATTAAGAGGCTTATGAGACCTCCAAGCCTACCCAGGCTACTTCACCCGCTATGTCACCAAATACCCCTGACTGGCATCGAACCAGCACTAACTAGATCCTAAATCTAGCGCCTCTACCGATTGGGCTACAGGGGCAAAACCGATTTGAGATTTGAGATTTGAGATTGAATAAAACCTCATACCCCTGACAGGCATCGAACCTGTAAGACGCTCATTCTGAGTAAGCGATGTTTTCCAATTACATCACAGGGGTAAAGTCGGGATGGTTGGATTTGAACCAACGACTCCATGCTCCCAAAGCATGGCTTCTGGCCGCTGAATTACATCCCGTTCATGCTCCTAGTGAGACTCGAACTCACAATCAAAATAGAACAGATTTTAAGTCTGCCGCGTCTGCCAATTCCGCCACAGGAGCAACTATAAACTTACTTAAAAAATTGGTACTCCTGGTGAGATTTGAACTCATACAACACAATTTTTGAAATTGCGGCCTCTGCCAATTGGGCTACAGGAGTGTAATTGATCTGCTTTGGTAATAGCAGAACTGGGAAGGCAGGGCTCGAACCTGCATTTTTCCGCTTTCAAAGAGCGGTGCCATACCGATTAGGCGACTTCCCAATAACATTTACTCAAATTACTAAATATTTAGATATTTAATATTTTTTATTTCGGTTCCAATATCCTCTTGGCGGTTTCTGAATTCCATAAGTCTTACACCATTTTTCTATTGCCTTGCCACTGACACCAAACTCTTTTGCTAAGCAAGTGGTTGGTTTTTCCCACAGCACTTTTTCTAGCTCTTCTTTAGAGGGACGCTCAACTTTTCTGGCTTTCATATGAGGAACTCTTTTGTTCTGGCGAGCTATGTAATTATTTGCTTCCGGCTCTCTGCGTTTACTTCCATAATTTTCAGTTTGTCTGTGACAGTTAGGGCAAATAAATCTCAGATTATCTTGCCTATTATCTTGCCAATTCCCATTGATGTGATCGATGTCTAAAACTAACTTTTCTCCTAACCATTCACTTTGCACCAAACATTTATTGTTTTCACATTTATACTCTCTCCCAATCTCCATTAATGCTCTTCTAAGTTGGAAGGTTGGTGTTCTTTGATTGCGCGAACTTAGAACCAAAATTTCTTGGCAATGCTTTTTGGGATTAAGCCCTTTCAAACTTTTATCGGATTGTTTAAAGTGAGAGGTATCAATACCCAACTCTTTAATCCGCTTAGTTATGTGACCATGACTTCCACCACCTGCTATACCAAGTTGCCTTAAAACCCCACTGATAGAAAATGAATGTTTAACAGCTTCTCCCAAGATTTCTTTGGTGTATTTTATGAAAAGTGTAGAACTCAAGTAATTATTATTATAAATGAGTTCTGCACCATGCTTTACCAACTTTTTAAAGTTGTGTAAAATGGCTGCCCCAGTAGGACTCGAACCTACAACCTAGCGGTTAACAACCGCTTGCTCTACCATTGAGCTATAAGGCAACGCAATCCCCCAAGTCAGTATCGAACTGACGACCTCTTGTTCTTCAGACAAGCGCTCTACCAACTGAGCTATCGGGGGAAAACGGAGAAGGAGGGATTTGAACCCTCGACGGCTGTTAAACCGCTCTTTCTTAGCAGGAAAGCGCCTTAAGCCACTCGGCCACCTCTCCACAGCGAGAACGGAGGGATTTGAACCCCCAAATCTTCAGTTTCGTAGACTGAGATGTTATCCAGTTACACCACGTTCTCAAGATTGCAACTGCATATTAAATCCAGTTACAAATGGGTCGGGCTGGAATTGAACCAGCAACGCTTTAAGCTACTGTTTTACAGACAGCTACCCACGCCAATAGGAGGGCCGACCCACTTTGGAAGTGCTGACGGGAGTTGAACCCGCAATTACTTGGGTGAAAACCAAGCGGCTTAAACCATTTGCCTACAGCACCATAAATTGGCACAGGAACTGAGATTTGAACTCAGAATGCTGGTTTTGGAGACCAGAGTGTTGCCAGTTACACCATCCCTGCTTTTGGTGGCAGCGGCGGGATTTGTAGCTTGCTTCCGCGAAGCGGTACCCGCATTGACCAAGGTATGAACTTGGCGCTTTACCATTAAGCTACGCTGCAATGTCACTTTCGCTTCATTCCTTTTCAAAGTTAAAAAAATCAATTAAAAGACTGTTAGTTTAATCTTTTAATTTCTAATTTTTAATTTCTGATTGGGAACAGAGGTTAGGGCGGGATTTGAACCCGCGAAAATCGGTTTTGCAGACCGACGCTTTGAGCCACTCAGCCACCTAACCTGGGAGTCCCGACGAGGTTTGCACTCGCAATCTTCTCCTTGAGGGGGAGACGGCTTGACTTTTGCCTACGGGACTTTGACGGGAGTAACGAGACTTGAACTCGCAACCTTTCGCTCGACAGGCGACTGCTCTGACCGGTTGAGCTATACCCCCGCGAAAATGAACAATATTCTGTCCTTGAATTACACAAGTTGGGACGGGGTGGCGGTTGATTCCGCGTACTACAACCCGATCGGGCTTTTGTTGCCGGAGTCTACACCGCCAATGTCCACAATTATGTGACACGATTAACTTCCTATTCAGTTTTCAAGGTTCATATTGCTCGTGGGGCAAGGCTTTGAAGCTCTTTCCCCTTCGCCATACATTTATACTACATTGCGTAATACAAGACTGTCAAGGGGGTAATACAACTTTTTTTTAAAGTTGCTGCGAAGCGGGAAAACTGAGGCGCTGCTTTTTGCTAAACCCCTTATAAATAAAAGCTTTGGCTGCTGAGATTGTAGTGTGGCGTAAGTTAAATCCGATGCTGAAGTTGTACTACACTCGAATTTCTCTAAATTCTCACCGTCGCGCGAGCGAGGTGGCACTTCTGGAAAGGCAGATTGCGTTTGAGCCGATCGCACTTAATCTCGACGGCGACCAATTTAAGCCGGATTTTCTGGCAATTAACCCGTTCCACCGCATACCGGTTTTAGTGGATGAAGACTTGACTGGTGGAGTCGCTGGCAATTCTCGATTATCTGGAGGCGGAATACCCCACCCCTGCACTGTCAATCCCTGCTGAGACATATTTATAGAAAACTTCGATCGCAACGGCAAGAATTAACACTGACGAAAATGCCTATAGCCCAAACTCGCACAAAAGATTAATCGCCCTGCGATAATCAGCTTTTAGATATCACATACTACAAATCAAACATTGTCTGAATTGCCCTTAACTCCCGTGCCCGCAATCCCAGAACCCGATCGCCCAAACCTCCATCACTGGCTACACTCGTTGGATACCTGTCCGAGTACCAACAGTTGGGCGATCGCCCGCGCGGCCCAACTCCACCACGGAGATGCAGTATTTACCAAGCGACAAACCAGCGGGCGCGGTCAACACGGGCGCACTTGGCACGCCCCAACTGGTGTCTTAACTGTTAGTTTTGTACTCGACAACCTCAACCCCAATCTGTTGCCGGGACTCAGTTTAGCAGCCGGTTTAGCCGTGATTTACGCGATCGAAGATTTGGTTCCCGACTGTCGCGATATGCTGCGCCTGAAATGGCCAAACGATGTCTGGAT
>NZ_JAUBQU010000210.1:0-5776 GCF_036701435.1 Microcoleus sp. Pol12A5 | reverse complement strand
CAAACCTTATTAGAAGCTAAGAAATGGGACGACGCCGATCGCGAAACCGTCTCTTTACTCCGCAACAACCCCACGTCTTGTCCGAACCTCCGCGCGATCGACAAATTGTGGATGCAACACAGCAATAATAAATACGGCTTCACTCCGCAGTTAGAGATTTGGCAACAGACGGCGAAGGGTTTAAATTGTCAAACTTGCGAAGAAGAAATTAAAGAATTTAGCAAAAAGGTAGGATGGAAACTTGACTCGCGAGAAACTCCTCTGCTAGGGGATTTTCCCGCTCAGTACCCAACTGTTGCTGCATTAGGTTGGCAAAGCTACGTTGGTAGAGATACAAGTTTTTTTGGCGATCGGCGTAATACATGGCAAGCGTCGAAAGTTCAAGGTTATAACTTGTTCTCTACTTTTGCGAATTGCGGCAAGTAAGTAGACAAACCTAAAAAAACAGAATACTCAGATACCCGACTTCGGTTTTGCTGAATACAGGTATGAATTAAAAATTTCCCAATTGCTATGGGCCAAGTATGGTGAGTTTTGTAACGTTGGAGAAAAGTTTATTCATACCGTAAATCAGCAACGCCATTTATAGAACACAGGCAAGATGTCTGTTCGACAAATATAGAATAAGAAATAACAATCAACAGTCAACAGTCAACAGTCAACTACTTAATTTTATTCACGTAGCCCCACAAACTGTAATCGCGACTGAGCCAACCCCGGAAAAAAGCCATCTGAGTCGGATCTTCTTGCACCCTTTTGTAGCGGTAAATAATTCGTTCGTTAATCATTTGCAGCGCGGTATTTCTATTGTTTGCCCCTTTCAGCGCTTCCTTGGTGCGCGGGTCAAAAACTCCCGTTTGCGGCAACCCTAATGCTTGTTGAAGAAAGGTAATAGAGTTATTAATACCGAAATTAACGGCGGTGTCAAACATGACGATCGCCAAAGCCGGCTGCATCGTGCCCGAAAGGCTCGAATCCCAGTAATATTGATAAATTTCTAGGAGCTCTGCTTCCGACATCTGCGTCACGTCGAGGGGCGGAAGCCCACGACTGTAGCGGTAGGCGTTGTATTCAGTTTGCAAGACACCCCGATAAGTTCTGCCACCCTTATCGGCTGGGTGATTGCTGAATCCACCCTCAAAATATAGGGTGAAATAAAGAGCCGTTTGAAATAATTTCTGCCGAAAGCTGGCTGTCTGCTGCTGCTGTGCGAAAGTCTTTTGGGCAAAGGGTAAGGGGATTGCTAAGGTTAACAAGAGTATCCCCAGCAGGAGGTTTGGTTTCCACTTGATGTTATGTTGGCGCTGTGTCGCTTGCTTGTCGCTCATAAATTCTGTGTGACGATCGCCCGTAATTCCGTTAAAACTGCTACTCTTCAAAATAATATAGATTCAACCTTTAACTTGATAGCACAGATAGGCCGCCAAATGAATTCCGATTTTCCCAACCAATCCGAAACACCCCAATTTGAAGATGCTGCATCGCTGACAGTCGTTGCAGAAACCTATTACTCTCAAGGCAATTTAGCAGCAGCAGTCGCTGCTTGCCGCCGAGCTCTGGAATTGCAACCGGATTGGGCGGCGGCTTACGTGACAATGGGCAATGTGCAGCAAGCAAGCGGCCAAATTGAGGAAGCGATGCGGTTTTATTCGGAGGCGATCGCTCTGAATCCCGATTTTGCTGAGGCTTATGCTAATTTGGGCAGTATGCTCTACAAACAAGGGCATTTGGTGGAGGCTGTTGTCAATTACGAAAAGGCGATCGAACTTAAACCGAATTTGGCTGCTGCTTACTGGAATTTGGCAGGGGCACTGAAGCAGCAGGGGCAGCAGGATGCAGCGGTAGCATACGAGCAAAAAGCTCTCGAACTCAATCCCCATCTTGCTCAGGTAGATTTTCACTTAAATTTAGGAGATAAATTAGCGCGGCAAGGGAAATTAGATGAGGCGGTGGCTGCATGGCAGCAGGCGATCGCATTCAAACCCGATTTAGCCGAAGCATACTGTCAAATTGGCCGAGTTTTGCGCCACCAGGGTCAATTTAAAGACGCAATACCCAACCTTCAAAAAGCCCTAGAAATTAAACCAGATTTTATTTCTGCCCACCAACATTTGTGCGGCATCCTCAGAGATACTAGCAATTTAGCTGCCGCGCGGCAAGCCGTGCACCAATACAGCCAAATGTGTGCCGAAACCGATCCAATTATGACCGCGATTTACTTCATCAGCACCTATCAAGTGTCGGGATTGAATCAAATTGCGGGCGATAGATTTTTAGAGCTAGAGTCGTACTTGCAGCAAAACTTAGAAACTGCTAGCCCGGTGGAAATTAAATCGCTTTATGCAAATTTGTTATTCAGCACGCCCTATTTGCGAGATGACTTGGCGGCTAACTCAAAACTTTACAGATTAATTTCCCAAAAGTATATCGAGCAATGTATTAAACCTAATTTTTCTCAACCCGCAAATTACAGTTTCAAACCAAATGTTCCATCCAGCAAGTTAAAAATCGGCTTTTTGTCCAATCACTTTAGCCGCCATTCTGTAGGTTGGTGCAGCGCTGACATCATTCGCGAATTGTCCGACATCACACCCCATGTGTATTTGTACGCTTCCGAAAGAATTGTTCCTGACGATCGCACTCAGCAATTTGAAACTTGGGGCAAACTAACTTTTCCGACAACCTACCCGAACGGACTTGCCAATTCCGCAGAAATAATCGACAAAATTCAGCAAGATGAATTGGACGTTTTAGTTGATTTAGATTCTCTCAGCGTACCAGTTCACGCTGACATTCTCTACCAAAAACCCGCACCAGTTTGTGTTTCTTGGCTGGGATTTGACGCCCCTTACCTATCGCCGGAAAATTACTTTCTTACAGACTGGCACTCGCACCCGGCCGGGCGGGAAAAATATTATGACGAACAGCTAATTAGGATGCCAGATTCCTTTGTAGCGGTGTCCGGTTTTCAGAGATATGGAGTCGATCCAGTTGCATTGAGAAGGTCAAATCGGATCGGTTTGGATCAGATAGTTTACCTGTGCGTCGCACCCGGCAGAAAATTCAATCACGAGTTGGTACAAGCCCAAGTTGCGATTCTCAAACAAGTGCCCAACAGTATTTTAATTCACAAAGCTTTAGGCGATGCTGCGGTGTTTGAGGCTGCATATCACCAAGCTTGCGAAGCTGAGAAAGTGAGCAAGCACCGCATTAAGTTTTTGCCAAGGTTTGCTACTGAAGAAGAACACAGAACTATCTATTTGCTAGCCGATGTTTTGTTAGATTCTTATCCTTACAACGGAGGAACTCACACTTTAGAGGCTTTGTGGTTTAATTTGCCAGTGGTGACTCGCACGGGAGAGCAATTTTTGTCGAGAATGGGTTATTCGTTCTTGCAGGCTTTGGGAATTGAAACTGGTGTGGCTTTGTCTTGGTCGGAATATGTGGAAGTTGGTGTAAAATTGGGTAAAGAACGTGAATTGAGAAATGCAATTAAAGCACAGTTGGTGAAATCTAAACTTCCAGCCAATTTGTCCCCGCTGTGGAATCCGAAAAAGTTTGCTGGTGATATGTATGCGGTGTTTGAAAAATTAGGTAAAATAGGATAAATCCTGACTAATGACTGATGACTTCAACACTGCCAACTATTAAGTTTTTAAAACAGCCGACTTCGGAAGCTTGGGTAGAACAGGCGATCGCCCATTTGGATACAATCTTATTAGACCATTCTCACTGCGAGCGGAAAGCGGCGGGAGTAGCGTTAAATTTAATGTTTCGCTACCCAGCCAGGGAAAAATTGGTGAGGATGCTAACGGCGATCGCCCGCGAAGAATTAGAGCATTTCGAGCAAGTCAACCAGCGGTTAGAAAAGCGCAGCATTGCTTTAGGCCCTTTGGCTGCACCTCCCTACGGTGCCGGCTTGTCCGCCCAAATTCGCAAGCAGGAACCCGAAAGACTTTTGGATTCTTTGTTGGTTTCTGGTTTAATAGAAGCGCGGAGTCACGAACGGTTGGGGCTGCTGGGCGATCGCTGTCCAGACGCAGAATTAGCTAAATTTTACCGCAGTTTGATGGCTTCGGAAGCGCGTCATTACGGTGTATATTGGATTTTGGCAACAACTTATTTCGAGCGGGATATTGTGATGCAGAGGTTGGAGGAATTATCATTAGTAGAGAGCGAGCTGCTGGCAAGTCTTCATCCCGAACCGAGAATTCACAGTTAAAATTTAGGTGCATTTAAAGACGGTAAAATACAAAAAATAACTAATTTTACATTGGCTCAGCTCAAAAAATAAATATACGTTGCAACCACCCATGAAAACCCAACATTTGGATTTTTTAATTCGTTCCTGGGAAACGCGCGATCGCGCTGAGGCGTTCTATTTAATTAGGGATGTTTTAGCAGAGTACGGTTTAAGATGCGAACCTCACGGGGCCGATCGAGATGTCTATGATGTAGAACTACATTATCACAATCAAGGCGGCGAATTTTGGGTAGTTGAACGCCAGGGTCAAATAGTGGGTACGGCAGCTTATTATCCGATTGAGCGCGGTAAGAATGCTGTGGAAATTCGCAAAATGTATATTTTGCCAGCAGCAAGGGGACAGGGTTTGGGGAAATTTTTACTGCAAGAATTGGAAAGTAAAATTATCGCTCGCGGTTTTGATGAAATCTGGATTGAAACTGCTAGCATTCTCAAAGAAGCTGTGAAAATGTACGAAAGTAGCGGATATCTACCGACAACAGGTGTGGAGACGCCAAGGTGCGATCGGGTTTACGTAAAATCTGTCGGTATAAAAAAACTATAATCACTAAAAATTACACCCTAAGTTTAATTTTTTTTCTGCCAGAGAGGAATCTCAATGACAAATTCCGAACCTTCTCCTAATACAGAATGGCAAGAAAGCTTGCCGCCGTGTTTTTCTACTATAATAGAGTGCGAAATCGCCAATCCTAAGCCAGTTCCTTTGCCAATGGGTTTAGTAGTGAAAAACGGGTCAAACAAGCGCTTTTGCACATCTTCGCTCATCCCGGAGCCACTGTCAGCTATCCATACGGCAACGCTGTTATTGTCGGTTACTTGGGTGCGAATCGTAATTGCGAGATTTTTGGCGGTTCTATTGGATGTCTTCATCTCCATTTCCAATGCGTCTAGCGCATTGCTCAACAAATTCATAAATACTTGATTTAACTGACCGGGATAACATTCAACTAAAGGCAAATTACCGTATTCTTTAATCACATTAATTGTCGGATGATCGGCTTTATGTTTCAGGCGGTTTTGCAAAATCAGCAGCGTGCTTTCGATGCCTTCGTGAATGTCAACTTGTTTCTTTTCGGCTTCGTCAAGTCTTGAGAAAGTCCGCAGGCTCAAAACTATGTCGCGGATGCGATCGGCTCCGACTTTCATAGATGCTAAAATTTTCGGTAAATCTTCAATAAGATAATCAATTTCAAAGTCTTCCCTTGCATCTACAATTCTTGCGCTAGGCTGCGGGTATTCCTTCTGGTAAAGTTTCAGCATTTTTAGCAAGTTTTGAGTGTATTCGCTGGTGTAGCTGAGATTGCCATAAATAAAATTAACCGGGTTGTTAATTTCGTGGGCGACACCTGCTACTAACTGGCCCAAACTAGACATTTTTTCACTTTGAATTAATTGAGTTTGGGTGCGCTGGAGTTCGTGTAAAGTTTGTTCTAGCTGTTGAGTTTGAGCTTGAGCTAATCGTGCCGCTGTGCGGGTTTGGGTGTAGAGTTCGGCGTGGTCGATCGCGATCGC
>NZ_JAUBQU010000209.1:0-5805 GCF_036701435.1 Microcoleus sp. Pol12A5 | reverse complement strand
CGCGTCAGAGCACCAGAATTCCCCGGAAACTACCCCTGGCTGAACACCGAAAAACCTTTATCCATTGAATCCTTAAAAGGGCGCGTCGTCCTCCTCGACTTCTGGACATACTGCTGCATCAACTGCTTGCACGTCCTGCCCGACTTAAAATACCTCGAACAAAAATATAAAGATTCCCTCACGGTTATCGGCGTTCACTCGGCTAAATTTGAAAACGAAAAAGAAGTAGAAAACATCCGCCAAGCTATCCTCCGCTACGATATCGAACATCCTGTAATCGTTGACAGCGGCATGAAAGTTTGGCAAAGCTACGCGGTTCGCGCTTGGCCAACTTTAATGGTGATCGATCCTGAAAGTTATGTCGTCGGCTTTGTTTCCGGCGAAGGCAATAGAGAAGCACTTGACGAGTTAGTTGGCAAGTTAATTGCTGAATACAAAGATAAAAATGCACTCAAGTTTAAACAACTCAGTTTTATCTTAGAAAAACAGCGCAAACCTCTATCAACACCGCTGGCTTTTCCCGGTAAAGTGCTGGCATTTGCGATCGCTGCAACGGAAGCCAAACATCTTCACCAACAGGGCGCGCTTTTGGGCGAAATGAGTCAGGAAAATGAATCTGTAGATGAAACTGTATTGCCAGGGCCTGCTAATTCAGTCATACAAAACTTAGTCGGTTCTTGCTTATTTATTGCCGATTCCGGCCACAATAGGATTGTTGTCAGCACCCTCGAAGGTGAGGTGCTGCACGTCATCGGTAGTGGCAAACCGGGTTTAACTGATGGGGACTTTGAAGAGGCTGAGTTTTTTGCACCTCAAGGTATGGCTTTTGATGCAGAAAGTCAAATTCTATATGTTGCTGATACGGAAAATCATGCTCTCAGAAAGATTGATTTTACGACTCAACGGGTAGAAACTGTTGCTGGTACGGGCGAACAAAGTCACGAAATTTCACCCCGCAGTGGCAAGGCTTTAGAAACGCAATTGAATTCGCCTTGGGATTTAGAAAGAGTTGGAAATAGACTTTTTATTGCAATGGCGGGTTCCCACCAAATTTGGGAAATGCAATTAGACACTGGCACGATCGGCACTTATGCGGGTATTGGCCGAGAATCCTGTGTGGACGGGAATCTGGCAGAATCTGCTTTTTCTCAGCCCAGCGGGCTCGCTACGGATCGATCGGAGTTGTTTGTTGCTGACAGCGAAGTTAGTTCGATTCGCGCTGTTGGTATTGATGAAGACCCGAAGGTGCGGACTGTTTGCGGTAGCGGTGAATTGTTTGGTTTTGGGGATAAAGATGGTCGCGCTGAGCAGGTAAGGTTGCAGCACTGTTTGGGTGTTGAATACGCTCAAAATTACCTCTGGGTGGCTGATACTTACAATCACAAAATTAAGCGGATCGACCACCGGGGCGGTACGTGCAGAACGATGATTGGAGATGGTACAGCAGGTTTGGTTGATGCTAAAGGTCTCAAGGCTCGATTTTTTGAACCTTCAGGGTTGAGTGCGATCGGGCCTCATTTGTTTGTTGCTGATACGAACAATCATGTAATTCGACGAGTTGAGTTGGATACGCTGGAAGTCACAACTTTGGATTTCCCCAGTTTGTGCGCTCCGAATGTTTGTCTTCCTGATTAAGCCGATCAACTTTTTTGACTTCAGGCACAGGTCTCAATTCTCCTGATTGCCAGATTGATTGTGGTAAGGTGCGCCGAAGAGCACCTTACCACAATTTGCAAGCCAAGTAAGTTACCCGAATTATTCGCGGTGAGTGCTGTACCTCACCCGCAATTCACTTCGGGATGCAGAACCTTTATATTTAGGGTGTACTGCCCAAAAACACCTAACCGATATAAGTAGAACGCCAAACCACTTTTTGCGTCTAGGAGTGAATTACTAAATGTTGTTAATTCCAGGGCTACTAAAACCGCGATCGCCAGTAGTAAATAATCGCAAAAATCCTCGACCCGATCTAAAATTCCGAATAGCTCAGCAGCCGCACTATTTTTTCATCATCGTTCAATTCCCCGACAATTCGTCGCACCGGTTTCGGCCAGATTTTAATCAAAGTAGGAGTTGCTGAAATCTGATCTGCCTCAGCTTGGTCTGGATGTTTCAAAACATCAATTACTTTTAAAGTGTAGGGACGATCGAGGCATTTCTCTAAAAACTGGTGTAAAGTTTCCAGGGTGCGTTCAGTGCTGGGGTTGCTGCCGGAAACAAACAGACGCAAAACGTACCCTTGAGTTTGTGGCGGTGGGGTGAGTGCTGTTGGTTTGGGCAGCCGAGCCTGCTGCGATGGCGGAAGGTCCAAGGGAGTTACGATCGAACTGCTCCAGCCCGATCGAGCTTCGGGGCTGGCATACTGTACAACTAAGTCGTGATTTTCCCAAAGTTCGGGGAATTGTTCGTGATAAGTAGCAATCGCCATCGGTTCGCACATTTCTTCGCTCCGGGGATGCCACACTAAGTCGCCAGTCCCAAAAATGGCGTTCAGCAGCGTTTGATGTCGCAGCACGGGGGGGTAAGCCTCGGCCGCAACCCGCACCTGCCTATCGCCTGGATCGAGCCAGGAGTCAACGGTTGCCGTGTAGCAAGGTATCAGAAAATGCGGCGGTTCCGACAAACCGAGGATCTCCTGTAGAGCTACGCACAACTGCAAATGCCACCGAGTTTGCTTGCGGGGGTCTATGCAATAGATTAAGTCTCCCCCTGGTGTAAACAGCGCAATGCCTTTGAAAAATTCTGGCAAAATAGGGCGATCGACTTTCAATTCAGTACACCAATAAAAGTTAACAGTTAACAGTTAACTTTTAACTGCTAACTGTTAACACTCGACCTTTAGACTCGACCTCGGAGCATCTGAGCCATTTCGTTCGGGAACGGCGAGTTCTCTACGCAAAGTTCTTCAGTAATCCGACCTTCTTGATAAAGGCCGTAGAGCGACTTATTCATCGTCGTCATGCCTTCATAAGTATCTTTGATCATGATTTGATTGATTTCCTCATTCTGGCCCTTCAGAATGTATTCCTTAACCACGTCGGTATTGATCAAAACGTCGTGGAAAGCAGCCCGCTTCCCGTCTGTGGTTTTGCACAGCAGTTGAGCAATAATTGCCACTAGGGATTCGGAAATTGAAACCCGTATAGCCTCCTGTTCTTCGGGCCCGAACATATCCAGAATCCGGTTCAGCGTTTTAATAGCGCTGTTGGTGTGCAGGGTTCCTGCAACTAAGTGGCCGGTCTGAGAGGCTTTGAGGGCGATTTCCACCGTCTCTCTGTCCCGAATTTCTCCTACTAGCATCATGTCGGGGTCTTGCCGCAGAGCGCCTTTGAGAGCGTTCATAAACTTGAGGGTGTGCCTGCCGACTTCCCGGTGCTTGATCAAGGATTTTTTGCTTTCGTGTACGAATTCAACCGGGTCTTCGATCGTGATGATGTTGTAGGCTTTATTCTTATTGATGTAGTCGATCATCGCAGCCAAGGTGGTAGACTTACCCGAACCTGTCGGGCCAGTCACCAAAATCAGCCCTTTGTGGTAGCCGCATATTTTCTTAAAGACCTCCGGCAGCTTCAATTCCTCCAGTGTCATTATTTTGGAAGGAATTAGCCGCAGCACCATTGCCGGGCCGGCCAAGGAGTCCATGCAACTGATCCGAATCCGCACGAACCCGAAGTCGAAAGCGCCGTCAAAGTCTAGGGTTTTTTGGAAAATTTCAATTTCTTCATCGCTCATGCACTCCCGCAACCAGCCAAAAAACGTATCTAAATCCGTCGGTGGATACCCGATGTCAGCAATCTCGCCACGCGTGCGGAAGCGGGGCACTTCGTTTACTCCGAGGTGAAGGTCGGATACTCCTTCATCTTTGGCTCGGAGGACTAGCTCTTTCAAAGTCGGAGAGCCACCGCTGCTAGAACTCTGGCTTTTAGGTGTGGCGAAGGATTGCGGCGGCGGTGCTGGTGCTGGTGCTGGTGCTGGTGGCGGTGCGGGCGGCATTCCTACTGCTCTGGGGGGCATCCCTGGAGCTGGAGGGCGGGGCATTCCTGGCGGTGGGGGAGCTCCGGGTACGGGCGGGCGAGGAGCTGGCGGATGCTGTTGTGTCATATGCGCTACCTTAAGTTGGTGAGAAGGCTGACTCGAACAGATGATTTGTGGGAGTTGGACAATGCCGATCGCCATTGTGCGCGTCTTGCACAAAAGCTTAACTGTTGTACTCAGTCTATCCTAAGAGAGAGTCATAATGCTGCACTACTAAGGAAATATTCTGCCAATTGGAGGATGCGATCGCTCTCGCTCTACGCCCTAATATGGATTCTCCACATTTTTGTATAATTTTTTTAAAGGAAAAGAGTTTTCCGCAACCAATCAGTATAAATTGATACTTTAGTCAAAGATTAAGGACTTAAACCGATGAATTCTGTCGATCGGGCTTTTACTCCAGCTCTGGAGTTGGCGGAGTCGATCCGCACCCTGGAAGTGTCGCCTTTAGAAATTGTCAATCTTTACTTGGAACGGATTGAGCGATTAAACCCTGAGCTGGGCAGTTATTTTACTGTAACGGCCGAGCGGGCGATCGCCCTGGCTAAATCTCAAACAGAAAAACTAGCTGGGTTACACAAGCCACAGGAATTGCCACCTTTTTTTGGAGTGCCGATCGCCATTAAAGACTTGACACCAGTTACCGGCGTTCCCTGTACTTACGGCACTCAGGCTTTGCTGGGTAACATCTCTGCCTACGACGAGTCAGTAGTATGGCGGATCAAAGCAGCGGGATTTAACATTCTGGGCAAAACAGCAACCTCTCAAATTGGCTCATTACCTTACACCGAACCAGAAGGCTTCCCACCCGCCCGCAATCCCTGGAATTTAGACTATACGCCCGGAGGTTCCAGCGGAGGCTCAGCGGCCGCTGTAGCAGCGGGTTTGTGCGCGATCGCCCAAGGTTCAGACGGCGGCGGTTCGATTCGAGGCCCAGCTTCCTGCTGCGGCTTAGTGGGCATTAAACCGTCGCGGGGGCGAGTTTCCTGGGCACCTGTCGGAGATTACCTCAGCGGCATTTCTACAAACGGCCCACTGGCGCGCACTGTAGCTGACGCCGCCGCACTTTTGGATGTGATGTCAGGCTACACAACAGGCGATCCGTACTGGCTACCAGATGCAAATCCGACGTTTTTAGAGGCTTCGCGTCAAAACTTGGGCAAGCTGCGAATTGCGTTTTCGACGACTATTTCCCCTGTGGGCGAGGCTGCGGCTACCTGTCAGCAAGCGGTACTCGAAACCGTCAAGTTACTGACAGATTTGGGTCACGATGTCGAACCTGGATGCCCAGATTTTACGGGTTTAATCGAACCGTTTACCGCAATTTGGCAGTCAGGGGCGGCCGCAAGCGGCATTCCAGGCCCTGCTTTGGAACCGATGAATCGCTGGCTGTTAGAAAGAACTATTTCCGCTGGGGAATATTTGCGGGCGGTGAATCAAATGCAGGTTATTTCACGGCGGATTGTGGGATTCTTTGAAAAATTTGATGTGTTAGTTTTGCCGACTTATATGCACTCGCCAATCCGGGTTGGAGAGTGGGCGGATTTGAGTTTTGAAGAAACTTTGCAGCGGATCGTTAATTGGGTTGCTCCTTGTCCGCCGTTTAATGCTAGCGGTTTGCCTGCGATCGCACTTCCTGCCATTTTAGATAACAACGGTTTGCCCGTCGGAATTCAAATTATCGGGCGGCCGGCGGCGGAAGCAACTTTAATTGCTTTAGCGGCGCAGATGGAAGCGGCGAAACCTTTCCCGGTTTTAGATTTTAAATAG
>NZ_JAUBQU010000049.1:0-45372 GCF_036701435.1 Microcoleus sp. Pol12A5 | reverse complement strand
CTGACAACAGACTTAATGTGGGGAATTGCTAAGGCTTTGACGCGGCTGCGGATTCCCTCAGCAACAGCCTGTGCAGCCACGATATCCGTATTTGGCAAAATTACCCCAAATTCCTCGCCGCCGTACCTAGCAGCCAAATAGAGGCGTTCTGCGGGTGCGTTTGTGCAAGCATCCCCGATCGCCCGCGCCACTTGCTGCAAACAAGCATCCCCGGCTTGATGGCCGTAATTGTCGTTGTAAAGTTTAAAACAGTCAATGTCGCACATAATCAAAGATAGCGGTTCCGAAGAGCTCGACTGCTCCCATTCTCGGTTGATCACCTCGTCAAAACGGCGGCGGTTAGCTAGTTGAGTCAGACTGTCCAAATTCGCCAACCCGTCCAACCGCTGGTTGGCCGCAGCTAGCTGCTGGTAAAGTAAAGATTGTTCGATCGCGATCGCAACTTGAGTACCCAACTGACTCAGCAAATCCACATCAAACTGCTGCCACTGGCGGGGTGCCGAACAGTGGTGGGCAATCAGCAAACCCCACAACTTCGGCACTTGACAAGAACTGTTACCTTCCCTCGGTTCTATTCCCTGCTGGACAATCGGCACCACTAAATTTGCCTTCACCTGACACGTCTCCAAAAAATTAAGGTGACACTCGCTCAAATTAGAAGCATGAATATCCTCTATGGCGCGAATGCGACCCTTTAAATACTGTCCGATGTAAGTATTGGCAAAACAGCAATCGTCAATTCCCATCCCCTTGAGTGGAATCCATCCTTCTGCAACCGACTCCACCACCACATCTCCGTTCCAGTCGGGTCGGAAGCGGAAAACCAGCACGCGATCGGTTGCCAAAAACTCCCGAACTTCCGCTACTGTAGTGTTGAGAATATCTTGGAGATCCAGAGAAGAACGGATTCGCGATTGAATCTGCCCGATCAGGCGTTCCCGTTCTATTTGTTGCCGCAGCGCGACTTGGGCTTGCTTACTTTTAGTAATGTCCCGACCTTCCGGCAGCAACAATACTATTTTGCCCGTTTCATCCGCCACCGGTTTGAGAGAAAAATCAACAGTTGCCGTCCGATTTACGCCTTGAACTTCCACTTCATAGCGGACAAATTCACCTCTTGCCGATCGAGAAATCGCCTCTTGCAATTGTTCCTGAACTTCCTCAGAATCTCCCCACCAAGGCAATAGCCAAAACGGTTTATTGGCCACATCCCGCAGCTTAATTCCCGCAAAATCCAGAGAAGTTTGGTTAGCTTCCAGCAGAGTGCCGTCCGGTTTCAATAAGCTCACAAATTGGAAAGAAGAATCAAAAATTGCCCGAAAGCGCCTTTGAGAATCTCCCAACATTGCCGTCACCTTTTCGCGAGATGTAATATCGCGGAAGCGCCACACCCTGCCAATAATATTTTGTCCGACTCGAATCGGCTGCGTGTAGCGCTCAAAAGTGCGACCGTCTTTAAATTCTAGAATATCGCAACCTTCCGACTCCGTATCACTATAAAATTCTTTAACTCTCTGCAAAAAAGCTCTCGGATCTTTAACTTGCTTAGTGAGAAATGCCAGTCGCACCGTTCTATCCATTGAGTTTCTCACTTCTTCATAAATTCCCCACATTTGAACTAACTTTTCGTTATAACTAATCATTTCTCCGGCGGTAGTAACGGCGAGAATGCCGTCTGCCGTTGCTTCTAAGGTAGCGTGCAGCAAAGACCGCGAACGCTCTAATTCTGCTGCGGTCAATTTCCGCTCTGTGAGGTCTCGGACTGCTTTCACCTGTACTAAACGACCTTCCCAAAATACGAATTTGCTGCGAACGTCAGCAGGAAAAGCAGTTCCATCTCGCTTAAGAAAAATAGTTTCACAGACTGTATTGCTGGCAGCAGAAATCATTTGCGGCGCCTGTTTGTATGATTTCGGCGACAGTAATTCCAGCAAGCTCATTCCCACCATTTCCGCAGGTTCGTAACCGAAAAGTTGGGCAAAATTACTGCTGACGCTCAAAATTGTGTCGCGGTCAGCCACGGCCACTGCTTCAAAATAAGCTTCGCATTCGAGCAAACGCGCTGCTGAGTAGCTGCTGCCATTTTCGCTCGAATAGCTGTTGTTAATTAGCTGTTGCAGTTGCGTATTGGCAGAGTACAAAGCGGTCATAGCTTGCCTGTACATAGCAGTACGTTTTTCGACTTTTTCTGCGAGGCGATCGCGATATTCTCGCAGTTCTTTTTCGACTTTAATTAAGTCAGTAATATCTACTGCAAACACGATTACACCAGCGACTT
Organism: Microcoleus sp. Pol12A5; assembly: GCF_036701435.1. NCBI lineage: Bacteria > Bacillati > Cyanobacteriota > Cyanophyceae > Oscillatoriales > Microcoleaceae > Microcoleus > Microcoleus sp. Pol12A5. Next base: position 43,094 of record NZ_JAUBQU010000049.1, on the reverse strand, counting down.
TACCTGTTTCATCGCGGTAAGGTATTTTATCTGTCCGCACCCAGCATTTTTGACCAGAAACTGTTGGTAGCAGTTCGACTTGGCCCTGCTTGGGAACGCCAGAATTGATTACTTCCAAATCTTCTAAATAATATTGCTCTGCTTCGTCTGGATAGATTTCATAAAAAGATTTACCTTCTAATTGAGCTGGGGGCAAACCTCTCGATGCAGCGGCGGCTTGATTAATTCGCAGCAGGCGACTTTCGGTATCTTTGAGCCAAATCATCGCCGGCACGGAATCAAAAATAATTTGCTGTTCTTGTTGCTGCAGGCGGAGTTCGGCTTCTGCTTGTTTTCTTTTAATTATTTCTTTTTGCAGTTTTTGGTTAGCTTTTTTGAGTTCAGCAGTGCGTCTTTCTACTCTTTCTTCTAGTTGATCGTAGTATTGGGTCAGCAAGTTTTGCTGCTGTTCGTGCCGGATTGCTTGTAATTTTAACTTTTCGCTAGCTGACAAACTTGAGGATACAAAATCTGCTAATATTTGGGTAAATTCGTGTTCTTCTTCTGTCCAATCACCGTCGGAACCCTGGCGTTCGGCGCTGACTATTCCCAACCTTTGACCTGCTAGCACAATCGGTACGTTTAACAGGGAAGTCGTGCCCTGATCGAGTAAATAAAGACCGACAAGTTCTCGCGTTCTGGGGTCATTTTCTGCTGCCACAGTAGCGATCGCACTTGCAGATTTTAAAGCTTGAAAATATCCCGGACAGTCGGCTGCTGTGATAATGATTTGTACGGAATGGAGTTTAGTATTTTTTTCGTAAAGGTCGATGCAGTGAAGCTGCGTCTTGTCTTCGCCATACAGCCAAATACTGGCTCGATCGCAGTTGACAATACTGACAGCGGTTTCTGTTACTTCACGGATGAATTCTTCTATATTGTGGCGTTCTTTAAGTTGACTTTTGGCTAATTTTGCGATCGCTAAAGTTGGACTGCGCCAATTTCCTCTCTGGTTGGGCGACGTGGGTGACTGCGAAGCAGCCTTAATTTCTTCGCAAACTAACAGTACAGCCGGCCGTTGGAAATTGGCAAGCGAGCGACCATTAGTGTTTTCCTCTATTTTCCAATCTACCGCAGGCATTGCCCGCGCGGTTGCTTTTACCCAGATAATCCTGCCGTCTTTGCAAGTCAAGCAGCCTTCCCAACAGGCAACTTTTGGAGTTTGCTTACCGTTTTCCTGCTGTGCCAATCCGGCAAATTCACTTTGCATTTTTCCTTGATATTGGCAGGAAAATATGTTAAAAATTGAATGACAAATTAATTCCTGCGATTTGTAGGCTAGTCTCGCCTCGCCGAATTGATTGAGAGAAAAAACTCTTCCCAAAGCGTCTAGAACAAAGTAAATGCCCGGAAAATTGTCGTAGAGAGTTTTATACCAATCCTGTTCGACTTGTTTGCTGCACGACTGTTTTGCTGCTGCGAGCTCGCCGTCAGTGCGGGTCAAGTGAGAATTGTTGGTTTCTGGGTTGCTTGAATTAAATTTTTTAGCAAACACTTTTGGCTTAACTCGACTGTAATTAATTTTACTTTCTGGAATTTAACTTTCTTGTGAAACTAAATTAAACCTGTTGTTTGAAAAAAGTTACAAGTTGTAACAAAATTACAACTTGTCCAGTGTGCTGGTTTTCGCTTTCCCATGCAACCACTTTGTTTGTAGTGGGTAGACCGTCTCTCGGCAATATTTCCCGCTAGTTGCAATGCCAGCAGGTTTAGCTGCAATTACCCAGTCTGTACTTTTAGCATCCTAGACAATAAAAAAATCGGCAATCAATAATTTTAAGTATATATGATAACACTCAAATACCTAGTATTGGGACTGACCTACTTGGGATTCGGTTTGGGATATTTGCCGGGGCTGCGGGTGAACCGGGCGGCGGTTGCAATTATCGGGTCAGCTTTTGCGGTGGCTTTGGGGATACTCGACCTGAAAACTGCTTGGGAGGCTATCGACCCCAATACGATCGTTTTTTTGCTCGGAATGATGATCGTTAATTCCGCTTTGGGAGCATCGGGGTTTTTTCAACTCGCTTTGGAGTTTTTAACTCGCTTTACTCGTTCTCCTTTCGGCCTTATAGTAGCCGTTACTTTTGGCAGCGGCATTCTATCGGCATTTTTTCTTAACGACACTACTGCTATTTTGCTGGCTCCTTTAACACTGAGTCTGACTCGCTCTTTGTCTCTCAATCCTATCCCTTATCTTTTGGCTTTAGCCGGAGGTACTAATTTAGGTTCGGTGGCGACGGTGAGTGGGAATCCGCAAAATATTCTCGTCGGTTCTTTTTCGGGAATTAGTTATTGGGAATTTGCCACCTCTCTAGCCCCAGTCGCTTTAATTTGTTTGCTGGTTCAAGTAGCTTGGCTGTGGTTCCTTTATCCAGAAGTGCGTTCTTGTAAATCTTTGCCGGAGGTTACTCAAGTCAGGTATCGATTGTTCAAGCCTTTACTAGCAAAAAGTTTGTGGGTGACAGCAGGACTTTTAGTAGCTTTTTTGGCGGGAGCACCTTTAGCAGAATCTGCCTGGATAGCTGCCAGTATATTGTTAATTACTAGGCGCGTCAAGTCCGATCGCCTCTTGCAGGGCGTCGATTGGAATTTGCTAGTAATGTTTGGGGGATTGTTTGTGCTGACTAAAGCCACTCAACAACTGGGTTTGTTGGACAATTTAACTAATTTGACTAATACACCGCTGAGTTTGTTAGGAGTAACGGTAATTCTTTCTAACTTAATTTCTAATGTACCCGCGGTGTTAGTTCTGCAATCGGTGATTGTCAAAACAGATACACAAGCTTGGCTGTTGTTGGCGGCGGGTTCTACTCTGGCGGGGAATTTAACTTTGTTGGGTTCCGTGGCTAATTTGATTGTAGCTGAGGTTGCAGGAAAATCAGGCGATCGGCTGACTTTTAAAGAACATTTGCGGTTCGGGCTGCCACTGACTTTCGTTACTTTAGCCATAGCTTATTTTTGGCTGTACTAAAAGGCTATAATCATAACCCTATAATCCTCCTACAATAGACCTTAAAATAATTTAATGATAAGATAAGAAGTTTTGCTTTACTCGATCAAATCCCAGCGCCTAACTTAATTTTCACAAATTTTTGCTATAAACAAGATAAAATGCTAAAAAGTCCTGTTTTTAGTTACACAATAACTAACTTATAAAAAATCAATTTTATCTAAATTTGAAACCTCATGAATTTAAACGTAGATTTGGTATCAAAATACCCACCTTAAAAGCAATGGTTAATGCATTAGATAACTTCAGGTTAGAAAATTATAAATACATAAGAGGACGCCGCACTATTCTAACTCAAGAACAAGTCTTAGTCCCCTTGGAATATTAGCAAGAATATCGAACATATTTTCATATTGGGACAAGTTGGGGAGCGTCTGAATCAACTATTTGCCCGCTTGTAACTAACATCGAATCAACTTTAATGAAAACAAGAAAGTTCCGGATTCCGGGGAAAAAAGCATTACTCAAAAATTCTGATTATCCAAAAGTCGCGGTGATGGATGTCACGAAAACAGCTATTGAAAAACCCAAAAATAAACAGATAAAATGTTATTCACTCAATAAAAAGCAGCAGACTCTAAAAACTTAAATTATTAATTTCTCTAGAAACCAAAGAGATTATTTGCACTGCTTTTGGACAGGGCGTTGCCACGATTTCAGGTTGTTTAAAAAAGAAAAAATCATTTTCATCCCGCAACAGATACCTTACAAGATAGTGGCTATAAGGCATAAAGGACGATCGGCAGAATAGTTATATTCCCAGAAATAAACCTAAAAATGGGCAGCCTGCTCTCTTAGCAAAAAACTTTAATCTAACTCTAGCCCAGAAAAGAATAGGGAATTGAACACGTTAATCGGACTCTCAAAATTTTCTCTCATTTAGTCGAGTCGTTATCGGAATCGTCGTCGCCGTTATGGTTTGCATTATAATTTGTTGTCAGCAATTTACAATTATGAGTTAGCTCTAGGCGATTAAATTTAAAGACTTTAATTATAACATATATTTTTTTGGCAAGAGGTCTAGTGAATTCGACTTAATAAATATTTGTAATAAGTAAGTTAAGTAAATCTTATAATGCACAATGTGCTACGGGCTTTAGTCCGATAGTTTATACTTAATCTTGTCCAGCAAACGCTAAGGAGGTAAGGAAGAGTGAGTACCCAACCCGCTGCGAAACCCAGACTTAATTCTGCGTTCAAACAACTGATGTCCTTACACTGGGTAATGTCAGGTTGCTATTTAGTGCTGTTTATTGGCGGTATTTCTATGGCTCGATTGCCAGGACAATTGTTTATTCGAGGCCCCCTTTACGATTTTCACAAATCCGTAGGAGTGCTGACAATGGCTTTACTGACTTGGCGGATTTTAACTCTGCTGCGGGTATGGTGGAAAAAATATACGAAACGCCTGCCAAAGTTTACAAAGGAATGGTACAAAAATTTTGCTCTGCACGCAAGTTTGTACGTTTTTATGTTGCTAGTTCCGGTTGCTGGTTTCTTGCTTTCTAACTCTTACAAAAGTAACAATGTGAAATTTTTCGGAATTGTTTTGCCGGATATGTTTCCCCACAATTCCGCAATAGTTGATATGGCTAGGAGTTTGCATTTTTGGCTGGCGTACACATTTTTAGCGTTCGCGATTTTGCATATTATAGATCAGAAGAAAGTTGTGAGGGCTAATTGGCGCCGATTGGCAAATTTTGTTCGCACTAAGTTCGCAAAGTCTCAAAAGGTTGGATAAATTTGCGATGGGTACTATTCTCAATTGGTAGTGGTAGGGTGCACGCTGCCTACCTTACATAATTAGTTGATGCGTCCACGACTATTTAGGATAAATTGACTGCAAAACTCGCTATTTTCCACGGTGATATTCTGAAACTTCTCCCATCGTCTGACTTCTGAGGCAAATTTATGGGTTGTTCTAATAAATCGACAGGCTGGCTAATCGCCAAACCAAAATCGCTCTTGAATTCCAACTTCGCCTCTTCACCATGACACTCGCAACACCGCAAAATCCAGACATTAGAATCGTCTTCCGATTGTTTGAAAGCCATCAGCACTAAATTTTCGGCGGACAAATCCAAAAACTTGCCAACTGCGGGCAGAGTCTTGTGGCTATTTTCCTCTAACTTGGGTACCACCTTTACTAGCAGTGGTAAATTCAATTCGTACCCCTGTCGAACCGTACCTGCCTCCTGCCAATTTCCGCTGTGGGGATAAACTGCACAAGTAAATTCGGAAACTCCTACATCTGCTTGTTCATCCGGCCAAGTCGAGGCGCGAAGCAAAGTCAGCCGAATGCGATTCGGTTGAAGGTCACAACCGTATTTGCAATCATTGAGCAAACTCACTCCAAAACCGTCATTGCTGATATCAGTCCAGCGCAAAATCGGCACTTCCCATTTGGCTTTTTCGGCGGCTGTTTGCGGCTTGGTTGTGCGTGCGATCGCACCGCCGGGAATTTCGCAAGTTGCAAAATCTGCTTCTACATTTAACCCAAAGGCTGCTTTTACTAAAACGTGCTTTTCTTGCCAATCTGCCACTGTCTTGATTTTCAGCAGCGGCGAACCTATTTCTACTATATAATCTTGGCAAAACTCCGATTTGCCAATTTGTCGGACTACGCGCAAACTCTGCCGTATTTCTCCCTGTGCTATCCAGGAAATATCTTTCAGTATCGGCGCTGGTAGTTGATGTTTTTCATAATTTGGGTCAATGTTCCAAGCATCCCAATATTGACCGCTGTCTTGAAATGCTTGCAGTTGATTGCCGCCTGCTGCATTCAGGACTTCTCGGTTATTTACTTTATCCCAAATGCTGGATAAATCCCCGGTTTGTCCGTCTATTGTTGCCCGAATAAATTCATTTTCTAAAACCATTTGTGCGGCGGCAAAAGGCGTTTCTTGACTAACTGTGTTTTTTTGTGCTATACCGTATGTAAGTTTTGATAACTCTGTCTTTTTTTCAGTTTCTGGACTCGCGGACGCATTATCCACAGTTTGAGCGTCTTCGCGACACAGCCAAAACACCTGGTAGCCAACGGCAGGGAGATTATTTGCCCAGAATAATAGTTTAGATTCCGATTCGAGTCGATCGCCCCTGACAATCTGCGAAGCCAGTCGCCGTCGGGACAAGTCGTAAATTTGCCAAGCTGAATCAGCAGCATCGGGAAGCGGTACAGCGACAACCTCAGAGCGCGACCAATTGAGAGTATTGAAAATCAAAATCGGTTGAGCGTCGGGCTGCGGAGGATTCGGCAGAGAAATTTTAGCCGAGATTGCATCCAAAGATTTTAACAGGATTTCGCGACAAGTGCGATCGACCTCGGTAAAGGCTAGATTAGCATCGGCGTAGACTTGGGCGATCGCAGAACCGGGCAAAATATCGTGAAACTGGTTAAACAAAATCTGTTTCCAAGCAGATTCTAACTCGGATTTCGGATAAACCGCACCAGTACCAATCGTTGCCAGCGAAGACAACAACTCCGCTTGGTAGAGCAATTCTTCGCAGCGACGGTTTTGGCGTTTTTGGTCGGCGCGAGTCGTGTAGCAACCCCGGTGGAATTCTAAGTAAAGTTCGTCTTTCCAAATGGGGAGAGTGCGGGGAATAGTTTTGAGTTGTGAGATGGGAGGAGTTGCATCCTTCATTGCCGACAAGTTTGAAAATTCTAGCGCCCCCAAATTCTCCTGATTTTCGGATTCTGAAGCCTCACTTTCTGGCCTAGTTGTCGCAACTTCCGGCAAAAACTGACTCTCAATCAAAGACAAATAATCAACCGCTTTCGCAAACTCCAACCTTGGGAAAAAAGGCGACATTTTCCAGCGTTTCGCCACCTCCAACATATCACGAGTCGGGCCACCGCCGTGGTCGCCAACCCCAGGCAACCAAAGAGCATCTTGCAAATTAGTTTTAGCTTGCCAGTCAAAAGCATAACTTGCCATTTTCACAGATTCTATACTTTCGCCAATTGGAGGAGACATCATGCTAAATATTTTCGTACCGTCCAACCCTTCCCACCAAAACGCACCGTGGGGAAATTCCGTTGTATCGTTCCAACGCAACTTTTGCGTCACAAAATAGTCAACTCCGCCTTGCCGCAAAATCTGAGGTAATTGCCACCCAAAACCGAAAGTATCCGGTAGCCAAGCCACCCGCATCAATTCCCCAAATTTTTCTTTTGCGTAACGCTGTCCGTAAAAAACTTGCCGCAGCATTGATTCAGCGGAAATCAAGTTTAAATCCGGTTCTACCCACATCCCGCCGACAACTTCCCAACAACCGGCCGCCACCTGTTTTTTAATCGCAGCAAATAAGTCCGGGCGATGTTCTTCCATCCAAGCATAAAGTGCGGGAGTTGAATGACAGAAAATTAAATCGGGAAACTCCGATTGCAATTTCAATACCGACTCAAAAGTTCGCTTTGCCGCTTCCCAAGTTTCCGGGACAGGCCACAGCCAAGCTAAGTCTAAATGAGCGTGACCCAGCAAATAGATTTTACCTGTATGTATAGAGGTTAGCTCTTTACTTTCTCCTATATATATAGATGTAGAATTGCCATTTTCTCCAACCTCCGAAACTTCCTCTTTTCTTCCTCCCTCTGTGGCCTCTGCGGACTCTGCGGTTCCCTCATCTAAATCCCCAGAAAAAGCCCACAGATATCCCAGTAAATTGTGCCGCAAAACAGACAGGGAGCGATCGAACTTTTCGCGATCGCCCACCGCCGACCAATCAATTAAATCCATCGCCAAATCAATCTCAGATTTGAGCGTTTCCCCCTTGACAAACATGGGGCGATTTGCTATTGTTTTGGTGGAGAGGTATTGGGAATTTAGATTTTCTAAATTGTGAGTTAACGAATTTTGCAAAATCTCTAATTCGGCAGCCACAAAACCCGGATCGAAACAAGAAGAGTCAGCAGCTTCATACAAACAAATCGATCGCACTAAAGCACCTTTATCGTGACCCGGACTTACCAACCGCAAAATTACTAAAAATTCATCTCCGGGATTGGCCGACGAACTCAACAAAACTCGATCGGCAAAATCAAATAAATCTCCCTGTCCGACTAACTCGCCGTTGACAAAAATTTGAGCATCTTCTGCCCACCAAGTCAAGCCCAGCAGCAACCGCAAACCAACCACAGGATAGCCGTACAAATTGTCAGGAATTACAAATTGCTGGCCTAAATACAAAACTTGCTTCCCAGACGGCCAAGCAATATGTCCTTTGCTGTTAAGTTCAGCAACAGGGCTGTTACAAATATTTACCGAAGAGACAGCCGAGTCAGAATCGCAGTACCTCCAACCAGACTGAACCTCCACTTGGCTGAGGCGGCGCAACTTCTCGACAGTGGCAGAAATATTGTTGCTAGCAGGTGACACAGAAGCGCTCATATTTCGCTAAAATAGGAATTGTGTATTAATCAAAAATTGGATTGAACCGCCCCGACGCAAAGGACGCGAAGAAATAAAGGTTTCAGAGGGTTTGAAGCTGCGATTAAGATCTCGCTTTGATTTTACAGCAATATTCAGCTATTCCAGCGCGAATCAAAAATCTGAATTCAAGAATAAAACTTATGTCCAACGGTTACTACGGCCCATACCAAAGCCGACTATTAAATTTTATATCGAAACAGTCCCGCCAACTCGCTGACAATTGCGATCGAACTTGGCGTCAAATTAAAGAAACAACTCTCACCGCCACCCAAATTCTGCTTTATCCAGCTTATTTGCTGGTGCAAAGTTCCCGACTGCTAGGCCGACAGTTGCGGGAATCAAGTCAAAAAGTAGATTTACCGGAATTGCAAGAATTTGGCGGGGACGAAAATGCCGATTTGCCACAAAATTGGTATCAGGGGGAAACTTCCGAGGAAAGTTCGCTCGCCGAAATTTTACACCTAGCCGAAAATTTACTAACATCCTCGCAAACTGCGAAAACTGTAGCCAGCTTCCCGCTGTTAATTAATCAGGGAAATACTGCTAGCGATTTACATCCGGCAATCAATTTTAGCGGACAAATCACAAAGCATCAAACAACTTCCGTCTTAGAACACCCGCTGGCTAAAACTGAATTAAAACCGCAACCGAAAGTTGAGGGAATTGCCAGTTTTATCCCAGCCCGCACTTTAGTATTGGTCGGAAAAGAAAATCAGATATTAGATATTTTGACACCCGAACAGCAGGAACTGCTCGAAGGTCGCATAACTTGGGAAGTAGCCAACTGCGGGCCCGAACGGCGGGAAATTACCCAAAAAGAATTAAAATTTAATCTCGGTTTGGAATCAGCGGCCAAAAAAGCGCAGTTGCCGCCGGTGCGTCGTTTTTGGGAATTGATGGCATGGCTTCAGACGAGTCCGGTTGCTCTGAAAAGAAATCAGTTTGGAGAATCAATCCTCGCAGTTAAAAAATCGATCGACCGCAATGCCATCCTAGTCCAAAAAGCCCGCGCCCAGATCGAAGCAAAAACCGCACAGCAGTCAATTGCGGCATCGAATTCGATCGACCACAATACCCCAAAACTAGAAACTAATTTTAACAGCAAGTTCGATCGACCCCCTACTCCTCTCTCCTTTTTTACATTACTCGATCGCGCCGCCGTCAACATTGAGGAATTAACCCTGCCGCCATCGGCAAAAACAACCGCCGCACCCACAGAAGCCCCCGGAGTCAAACTTAATACATCCGGCACAGACGCCAATGTAGAATTGTCAGCCCGCGACATCCTCGAAAAATACGCTCGCAACATAGAACAAATGATTTGGTCGTCAGTAGACCACCTTTTGGGCAAAGAAACGGCAGCAAGTGATAATACGGAGAAATCAGTCGCAATTCAGTATTATTTGAAACAGCGACAAGAACTAGAAAACACACAAAATAGCCCAGAGGTCGATCGGCCTTGGCTCAACTGGCAAGACTTATTCGGGGAAGCAGCACCTCCGCATTTAATAGACGGCAGTTCCGAACCAGAGGCAGTCGTTCAAAGCGTAGTATCACAAACCCGCCCAAAAGTCAAGCATGAAATTGCCGAATTAGGAGAATTGCCCGAAGGTCGATCGACCGCAGTCTCCATATCCCCTTACCCCGAAGCACTTCACCGCCTGCTGGGGCAGCTAAAACAGAGCTTGCTCGTCGCAAAAAGCCCAACAAGTCAACCCCAAACAGCATCTGATTTATCTGATTTAGCAGTTACTCAAAAAAATAGCTCTGCACTAGCAGCAGAATCAACCCCAGGGCGCGCGCCGGAAACCCAAGTGCCAAAAAACACAAACCCGAACACCGCACAAAACCACCAATCCCCAGCAGCAATCACCGCGCAAACTAGCAGATACACCCCCGCAACTCCCGCAAACCGCGCTGCTGCTGAACCCAAAAATCCCAGCGCAGGCGTCCCACCGGACGGCGAATACTTAGAAACAAAAGCTGAATCGATGGGATACATTAAGCACCCCCTAGAACAAGTGCTCGAATGGCTCGATCGAGTTATGCTGCGGCTAGAAAACATCGCCGAGCAACTCTGGAATTGGGCAAAAATCAACTTGCCAAAAATCCTCAAAAGCAAAGATAAAATTGACTAATCTTTAGCTTATGATAAAAAAGTTGCTGCAACAGCAGCAAATCAGCTCAGTATTATGCCATCTTTGGAGACTCCCACAGTGCTAACCCTCAAAATCGTAGTTAATGTAGTTGTTTTATTTTTTGTTTCCCTGTTCATATTTGGATTTTTGTCCAATGACCCGGCCCGGAACCCCAACCGCAGAGACATGGAATAAACAAGTTATTCCGGCCGCTTGCTGGGGGCGCGTCACCGCAGCCCCTGCAACAGCCGACAATCCCGCAAAAATTAGTCGAACAAAACTTGACCTCGCACCAGCAGCGAGGTTATCTTGTGGCGGAAGCAAGTTCTCAAAGCAGCCATATTCCGGCGCGCCAAAACCACTGCAAATTTTAGATGTCAGATTAATCTCTAAACAGTTGCCTTTTAGATGCAAAAATTTTCAATAATTTGCACCCTATAAAATCTAAAATCTAAAATCTAAAATCGGATGACTTACCTGTTGTAACTATGCCCTATCCGGTACCGCCGCCAGAACCCCCTGGCATCATCTACATCGCAAAGCCAAAAAAAGTCGCCCTCACTGTCGCGGCCGGCGATGGAGACACCCGCAGCAACCCCGCAGAAATACCGGAACCAAGCCCAGATATCGTTCAGCCACAACCCACACCAGCCCCAGCAGAAGCCGCAGCCACACTCCTCGGCACTACTCCGGCCACCGACCAGCCTCCAGCAATCGCCGACCCCCTAGCAGCAGTGGAAAGCGGCGAGGCAGTGGTGGGATTTCAGCGTCGGGATCCTGTGGTAGAACCCCAAACTGCGGAAACTCCAAAAGATTCCTCGTTTACGGCTTACCAATTGGGTTCGGTAGAAAATGCTATTGCCATTCGCAATCGAAAACGAACCGCAGAGGCGCAGAAACAACAGGAGAGGAATGTTGTCGGAAAGCAGGAAAGTTGGTATCAGGCCCAAGGCCGGCAGTTAGAAAATAACTCTCCCGAACCTGCGGAGATTCCCGTTCCAGAACCCGCCCCGGAACCAGCACCCAGCGGGCAACAGCAGTTTGACATTCCCACACCAGGAACTGCCCCCGCACCCAGAACACCCGCTGCGCCGACACCGAAACCTAAACCAGCCGCCCGGCCGGGAGTCCGCACCCCCCCTTCTGGGCGGACTGTACCTTTTCCGGTAACTCCGGCCGATACTATTGAAGTTAAGGCTGACAGCCAAGAATTCGACGACAAGCAGCAAATTGTCACGGCGGTTGGTAATGTCGTTGTGCGGTTCCGGCAAACTGTGATTGATGCCGATCGAGCGATCGTCAACTTAGTCACCCGCCAAGTGGTAGCATCCGGCAATGTCGCCTATACCCGCGGCCAACAAGTAGTGCGCGGCCAGCAGATGGAGTTCAATCTCGGCCTCAACAGCGGCGCAGTCGAACAAGCAAGGGGCGAAATATTCCTGCCCGCAGCAGGTACCGAATTGACTCCCACACTGCCCACAGATATCAGTGCCGGGACGATTCTGGAACAGCCGCTGAGCGATCGAATTACCAGCCAGCAGCCCCTGCGCGGAGTAAAATCCCCCGGCGCTGCTACAGTGACTATCGGCGGCGGCGGACAGCTAGCAGCCCCCCAAGTTACTGGTGCGGTCAACCGCGTCCGCTTTGAAGCAGAACGCATCGAACTGCTGCCAGACGGCGCGAGGGTAGCAACCAACATTCGGCTTACTAACGACCCGTTTTCCCCGCCGGAATTTGAATACAGGGCCCGGAGGGCGACGATTAGAAGGATTTCGCCCACCGCAGAGGAATTGGTCACAACTAAACCCCGCTTGGTGTTCGACAACCGGGTGAAAATACCCGTGTATCCCCGCAGGCAAGTGTTTGACAGCCGGCAGCAAAACGGCCCGTGTTTGACTTTTGGCTACGACGGGGGCGACAGAGGCGGTTTGTATGCCGAGTGCGGTTTTGAGGTGTTGCAAAACGGGCCGGTGCGGCTAACCCTGACACCCCAAATTTACCTGCAGCGGGTTGTGGCAGAGAACGGCGGTAATCCGTTTTCTCCCGACAGCTACGGGCTGAAAGCGAGGTTACGCGCTAGTCTCGGCCCGCGCACCAGCCTGGACGGATCGGCAATATTTCTGAGTTTGGAAGATTTCCCGAATTTGCCGGAAAACAGCTTTCGGGGCAATTTGCGCCTCCGACAGTTGATCGGCACTCACTCTCTGGCAGCAGAATACAGTTATCGCGATCGGCTGTTTAACGGTTCTCTGGGCTATCAAACCGTGCAGAGCAGCCTCGGGGCAGTCCTGACTTCCCCAGTCATCCAACTCGGAAGCACTGGCATCAATCTCAGCTACCAAGCAGGGTATCAATTTATCAATGCTGACACCGATCGAGCAGACTTGCTCGAACCAGTGCGCGAAAATAACCGCATCGATCTCGGCCGCGCCCAAGTCAGCTTCGCCTTGAGTCGCGGCTTCAACTTGTGGGAGGGCGAACCGCTGCCCCGCACTCCCACCCAGGGTTTGAGGTATACGCGGACGCCGGTGGTTCCTTTCTTGCAACTGGCCTTGGGACTCCGGGGAGTTGGCACTTATTACAGCAGTGGCGACAGACAAAATTCGCTCGCTGGCAGTGTCGGCATTCAAGGGCAGTTCGGTCATTTCTCCCGCCCTTTCCTCGATTACACTGGGTTTAACGTGACTTATACCCAGGTGGGGCGCGACGGTATATCGCCGTTTTTATTCGATCGCTTAGTAGATTTGAGAGTCCTGTCTTTTGGGCTTGTCCAGCAAGTTTACGGAGGGTTTCGAGTTGGATTTCAAAGTGCTATTAATTTAGAAAGCGGGGAAACTATCAGTACGAATTACACTTTAGAATACAGTCGCCGCAGCTACGCAATCATTTTGCGTTTTAATCCTGAGCGTCAAGTCGGCAGCCTGACTTTTAGAGTTAGCGACTTCAACTGGAATGGGACTCCCGAACCTTTTTCCGGGGACGCGCGAACTGTAGAAGGAGGCGTGCGTTTATCCGATTAATTCAATTGGCTAATTGGGCGTTGGTAATAGGTAATGGGGAATTGGTAATTGGGTAATTGGAACCAAAAGACAACAGTCAACAGATAACAGTCAACAGATAACAGTCAACAGTCAACAGACAACAAATGACAGAAGTGACGGCAATATCTGCACAAGCAGCGGCTCTGCTGGTTCACTACGGTTTTGACCTAGGTGGCAAAAAAGCCGAGAAATTGGCGGGTGAATGGCTGACCAAGTATCCCGGCTATTGGTTGCGTTTAGCAGTGGTTGAAGCCCTTTATCAAGGCCGCTACAAGGCTGTGTCTGTGGGACAGCTATTGAGTATGTGGCATCGGATAGGTCAACCTCTCTATCATTTCAATCGCGAGTTTGAACGCTTGGTATGCAATAATTTTCCTCAAAATTTAACCGGGGAAAGTGCTGCTCAACTGTCACCGGAAGATATACTTTTATCCAACCCGGAATCGGAAGTAACTGTCGCAGAGTTAGATTTGCGTGGGCCGTCAGAGGCGCAACTTGATGTGGGGCTTCATGCAGAAGTCCCAAACACAGAGGCAGAGGAAACAGGAAAATTACCTGCCGCCGACGATCGCACAAAAGAAAATACAGAATTTGTAGTATATGAAGATGTGGCTGTTACCGCCCTCGCGGATCGAGCCGAAGCCGAGCACAAATTAGCGGACAAACCTGTGGCAAAATCATTCCCTGTTGTCAAACACACTGATTTTCATACCAAGTTAAAAGCGATTGCCAGAGAAGGCAGAAGAAAGAAGGGAGAAAGCAGAAATAGGGTGTAATATCCTTTTCGATTGTCGATAAAAGAATTAGGAATGACTGATTAAGCTCGTGATTTGGAGCTGCCTACAGTTGCATTTTTTTGTGGAAGTGGTGTAATGTTTGGGAATTACATAGTTGTTTGTGAGAGTTAATTTTTCGGACTTCCTCCCATCCGAATCTCCGAACAAAAAGATGCTTGTTCGGTACCGTTAGCTTGCTTAACAATGCTAGTCCGCAGCCGCAGGTTGGGCATGAGATACCACAGCCTTTCTTCGGCATGGAGGGTGTCTGATTCTGTAATCAATGTCAGCACGTCGTCGCCCATCACGTAGCGGCCGTTACCCTTGTCTTGCAACACTTTGCCTTCGCTGGGATTGTCGGGATTTGGTACGATCGCTAGTATTGTAGAACCGATTTGTTTAGCTTTGTCGCGATCGGGAATACCGTCCCAACTAATCCGAACACCCTTTAGCCCAGTTGAAGCCGGGTTAATCGAGTGTTGTTGGCAAAGTTTGACGACTGCTGCATCGCTAGCTGTCAGTATTTCTATTTTGAGGTCGGATTTACCCGCCTGCAATTCGCCAGAATGGAGATTGTGTACGGTACGCTGGGAAAACCATTTGCCTGCACTTAACTCGAAAAACTCGATAACATCCATGAAATTTGTCTCTAAAGTCAATACTGCTTTATTTGCGATCGTGACTTGCGCGCTCTGGAGTCAGAAATCCGGTTTCTTCCTGCGTACCTAGCGGTCAAACCAATGATTTTGTTTAGAAACCCGGTTTAAGAGTGCAAGTCCTTTTCTATATTTTAGAGGAAGGGGGCGCACCTGCAAAGCTTTCTGAGAGCTGTGGGCGAAACAGATTGCAGATACTGTTGAGGTACAAAACCCAACCAGGGGGACATCTGCCTTGCTGATGCGGCCGACTTGACAGAAAATTAGAGCATCCGCCATCATATTTCGTTATAAAAAGTCTTTTTCGCACATTAAATAGGATTGCGATACCTGAAATTTTTTAGCTTTGACAGTGTCGATCGATCGACCATCGTCGCCCAAATACCAGGTATGTTAAGAAAAACAACGATATATGCGAACTTTTATCGATCGATCGGTAAATTGGGCGTTGCTGAGTCGAATGATATTGGCGGCGATTTATTGTAATCGCACTGCTTGAAAATTCTCAAAGCAGACTTCGACTAAAAAACCAGCAATTCATCGAACCATCACCAAACCGAGGACAGCAAGCCCGTAGCACATAGCATTCAAATATGTCATGCTAAGTCAAGAGAAAAGATTCTCGATCGGCTTTTCGGTAGGGTGCAGCTAGCGATCGCATACATTTTAAAAACACATCCGTAAATTTATGACCGAGTTTAAACAAGGGCTGGATAAAATGCAGCCCGCAGAACAGAGGCACTACCTGGGAATCCTGCCAAGTCAGCTAGCAGCGACTTCAGACTCCGAAAAATTATACAGCTTACTAACAGATTACAATTTTATTAAAGCCAAGCTGTCAGCATCGGGAGTACA
Source organism: Microcoleus sp. Pol12A5 (assembly GCF_036701435.1). Classification (NCBI taxonomy): domain Bacteria; kingdom Bacillati; phylum Cyanobacteriota; class Cyanophyceae; order Oscillatoriales; family Microcoleaceae; genus Microcoleus; species Microcoleus sp. Pol12A5. The sequence goes on along the minus strand of NZ_JAUBQU010000049.1, from coordinate 27,141 downwards.
GGCGCTAATAGAAGATTACGATTTAGCAACAACTCCCGATATTATTATCTCAGACCAAAAAGCCGACCAACTCAAATTAATCCAAGAAGCAATTCGGCTGTCTGCCCACATTCTAGCCACAGATAAAAGCCAACTAGCCACCCAACTAATAGCCCGCTTGATGTGCTTTGAAAGTCCAGAAATTCAAGCACTGCTAGCACAGGCACAACACCAAACATCCCCCTGGCTGCGACCGCTAACGCCCAGCTTTACTCCTCCTGGCGGGCGATTGCTGCGTACCCTCACCGGACATACAGACTGGGTACAAGCTGTAGCAATTACCCCCGACGGCAAGCGGGCAATTTCTGCGTCCTCCGACCACAATCTCAAAATTTGGCACTTAGAAACAGGAGAAGAACTTTCCACCCTCAAAGGTCATCTTACCTACGTCAATGCTGTAGCTGTCACCCCCGACGGCACTAAAGTAATTTCCGGTTCTTGGGACAATACCATTAAAATTTGGGATTTAGAAACTGGGAGAGAAATATTTACCTTTGCAGGCGATACTTTTGCCGTAGAAGCAGTAGCAGTAACTCCCGACGGCAAGCGAGTAATTTCAGGTTCTTGGGATGGCAGTATTAAAGTTTGGGATTTGACAACTAGGGAAGTAATTTTTAACTTCAAAGGTCATAGCAGTTTTGTCCAGTCAGTAGCAGTAACTCCTGATAGCAAACGGTTGATTTCCGGGTCCGGAGACAACAGCATGAAAGTCTGGAACCTAGAAACTGGAAAAGAACTTTTTACTCTCACGGGTCATGAAGACTGGGTAAAAAGTGTAGCAGTTACTCCCGACGGCGAACAAATAATTTCCGGCAGTTACGACGGAACTGTTCAAGTCTGGAGTTTGTCAGAAAGAAAGCAACTTTTCACTTTAGGAAAACACAGCAGTTTCGTTCAAGCTGTGGCAGTCAGTCCCGACGGTAAACGGGTAATTTCGGCTTCCGGCGACAAAACGCTCAAAGTTTGGAATCTGGAAACAAAAGAAGAACTTTTCACTTTTACCAATCACATCGCCCCAGTGAATGCTGTGGCTGTTACCCCCGACGGCAAGCGGATAGTTTCTGGTTCCTCTGACAAAACTCTCAAAGTTTGGCACTTAGAAAGAGGCAAAGAAAATGTATCCTTTGCACGTCACGATGACTGGGTAAATGCTGTAGCAGTGACGGCGGACGGTACGAAAGCGATTTCCGGTTCAGGAGACAACAGCATTAAAGGATGGAATCTCAAAAACGGACAGGAAATTTTTACTATTTCGGGACATCAAGATTGGGTAAAAGCGATCGCAATAACACCGGATAGCAAGCGAGTAGTTTCGGGTTCCGGCGACAAAACTGTGAAAGTTTGGGATCTAGAAACCAGAAAAGAAATCTTTACTTTCACTGGTCATACAGACTGGGTAAATTCTGTGGCAGTGACGGCAGACGGAACGATGGCGATTTCCGGTTCGGCAGACAAAACTATTAAAGTTTGGAATCTAGAAACAGGAGAGAAACTTTTTACTTTTTCAGGTCATGAAGACGGGATAAAAGCGGTGGCAGTTACTCCCGACAGCAATCGGGTAATTTCGGCTTCCGGCGACCAAACTCTGAAAGTTTGGAGTTTGGGGAAAGAAAAGAATATTTTGACAAATTTATGGAATTTAGCCGTCAAAAATCTACTTTTCACTCTCAAAGGTCATGAGAGTTTTGTGAATGCTGTCGCAGTTACAGCGGACGGCAAATGGGCAATTTCTGGCGGGCGGGAACACAATTTGAAAGTTTGGGATTTGTCAAGTAGAAAAGAAGTTTTTACTTTGACAGGTCATGCTGATGCGGTAACATCTGTGGCGACTATGGGAACAAAGGCAATTTCTGTTTCCGACGATAATACTCTCAAAGTTTGGGATTTGTTAACTCGAGAAGTAATTGCTAGTTTCAGGGGAGATAGTGCTTTGAAAGCTTGCGCTATTGCACCTGATGGGGTGACAATTGTGGCGGCGGAAGCTTCGGGACAGGTGCATTTTTTAAGGTTAGAAGAGGGGAAATAGTCATTAGTGATCAGTCATTAGTCATTAGTCATTAGTTATTAGTCATTAGTTATTATGCCGATCGCACTTTTGCTAAAATTTAAAAGTGCGATCGGTCTTTCCCCCATCTAGTTTACAATTGTTCCGGGTCAATTCCCATCGCTCGCAGTCTTTCTGCCAGTACAGCAGCCCGCTGTTGGGCTTGTTCTGCCCGCTGTTCGGCTTGTTCCAACCTGCGAGAAACCTCCTCCTAACTTGCAAACAGTTCGCCGTCAGGGCGAGAAATTTGGAACTCTTCACCCGACGCTCCTCTGTGGAACCGGCGCCCCGCCTGTGAATTCATGCAATTCATTAAAAAAAATCTCATTCACAAAAGAGCGCATCGAAAATAGGGCGGACACCACCCGCCCTACAAAACTACTTCCTCAGCAACTTCACGCCCCGAATCGAATAATCCAAAAGCTCAATGGGGTGCATCAAAGTAACTTCCTTTCCCTGCAACTCCAAATGCTTCTTAATCTGCAAAGAACAACCCGGATTAGAAGAAGCAATCAACTCCGCGCCAGTATTCAGCAAATTCTCCACCTTTTGGACTCCTAATTCATCAGCAATCTCCGGCTGAAGCATATTGTAAACCCCGGCACTCCCGCAGCACAAAGCCCCATCCACAGGTTCTTTTAACTTGACACCAGGAATTTGTTGCAGCAACTGACGCGGCTGCAAACTAATCTTTTGCCCGTGCAACAAATGACAAGCATCCTGATAAACAATTGTCAAATCTCCCTCAATCAAAGGATTGAGTTTGGCCGTAATTCCCGCACTTGCCAAAAACTCTTGCACGTCCTTAACATTAGCAGCAAATTTCTCAGCTTTCTCCCGATATTGCGGGTCATCTGCTAAAATGTGACCGTATTCTTTCAAAGTATGACCGCACCCAGCAGCGTTGATAATCACAAAATCAACGCCAGTATTTTCAAAGCTATCAATCATTTGTCTTGCCAAAGCTTTCGCCTGTTCCGCTTGCCCTTGGTGTTCCGGCAAAGCAGCACAGCATCCCTGACTTTTCGGAATCACAACCTCGCAACCGTTAGCCGTCAAAACTCTCACCGTAGCTTCATTAACCGGCGAAAATAACAGCCGCTGCACGCAGCCTAAAATCACGCCGACTCGATAGCGTTTCTCCCCTTGTGCCGGAATTACTTCTGGTAAATTATCCCGGAAAGAATCGACAGTAACTTTCGGCAAAATTGATTCCATCGCCGCCAAGCGGGGAAAGACTTTTTTCAGTAAACCTGTTTTGCGAACAAGTTTTGGCAGTCCTAATTTTTGATAAATAAACAGGGGTACAAGCAAAGGCCGCAATCTGTGAGGATAAGGGAAGAGATTAAAAATCAGAGTGCGAATTACATTGTCGGAAAAAGTGCGTTCCTGATTTCTAGTAACTTGGTGGCGAGTGGCGGAAATTAATTTGTCATATTGAACTCCCGACGGACAAGCTGTAACGCAGGCTAAACAGCCCAAACAAGTATCGAAATGCTGTGAGGTGGCTGCGTTTAAAGGTGCGTCGCCTTCGTTAATTGCGTCCATTAAATAAATGCGACCTCTGGGGGAATCCATTTCTTTGCCGAGTACGCGATAACTCGGACAAGTGGACAAGCAAAAGCCGCAGTGTACGCAAGTATCGATTAATTTTGGATCTGGCGGATTGTTGGCGTCGAAACCGGGGATTTCCAGGGTTTGTAAGTGGGGATTTTGTGCTAAAAAATTACTTTCTTTGGCTGGTTTAAAATCGTCGCTGGGAACTGGAGATTTTTCGGAAGTTTGCATATATATATTACCTAATTGTTTTTCTTCGTAGCAAGGACTTTAGTCAGCTTAATGGAATTTATCCTGAACCTTTATATGTAGGTTTGCAGCGCGAAATTTGCCGCTATAAGTAGCGTGTAAAACCACTTTTTACAGAAGTCCTGAACGAATCAAGTCCTGACTACAAACTTTAAACTAAATACCGCTTATAAAACGATGGGGACTCAAAAGATTTTCCGGGTCAAACTGCTGTTTAATCCGGGCCATTAAATCGATCGCACTTCCAGTATAGCCCCAAACATCTAACTGTTGCTTGATGTCGGTCGGCGCTGCTAAAACAGTCAGAAAACCGCCTTTAGCTTCGCACCCTCTGCGTACCTGCAACAGCGTTTGGGCCGTCGCAGTCTCAAACCGCAAAACCCCCAAACCGCTGCCTGCATGAATCCAAGCGTCCTGTACGGGCAATTCGTTAATTGCCGTTACAGCTTCCGACGGTCGGATTCCTATTTTGCAAATAATTGCCGACTTTGTGGCAGAATCCCGCATTGTTTCTGGCAATCTTTGCCATAACTGATGCTCATCATTTTCGCAGCAGCTACTGCCTTGCAAACCCAACTTTTCGGCAACTTCCAGTAAGCGGGCTGATTGTTGTTTAACACTTTCTGCGATACTTTGAAATCTGACGATTAATCCCGTGCCCTTTCCTAAGCCTAATTTTGCAACTAATTCAGGTGAGAGCAAATCAACGGCACTTGGTGTCAAAGCAGAGGATAATAAGATTTGAGCCGTTTGGGACAAAGCATTTATTTCCCCTGTCAGCACTACGGTTCCCGATGATTCAGGCAGCGGATAAACTCGGAAAGTTACTTGAGAAATGACGCCCAAGGTGCCGTAAGCACCAGTAAGCAGTTTCATCAAGTCGTAGCCGGCGACATTTTTAACAACTCGACCCCCGGCTACCGCAATTTTACCGTCCGATCGCACAAAGGTAATTCCCAACAGCAAATCGCGCACCCCCCGATAGCGATGGCGCAAGGAACCCGCATCAGCAGTAGCGACAATGCCGCCCAAAGTTGCCTCTTGCGGATATGCTGGATCGATCGGCAAAAATTGACCTGCTGCGGCTAAAATTTCCTGCAAATCCGCAAACTTCATTCCCGCTTCTGCAGTTACGGTTAAATCGCCCACAGCGTGTTCTACAAGCCGGTTCAGCCGCGCGGTGCTCACGGCAATTTTGACTCCCTTGACTAAACCGCCCCAATCAAGTTTGCTGCCGCTGCCACAAGGCAAGACTGCACAGCGATGTTGCTGCGCCCAAGCAATAACAGCCGCCAGTTCTTCCTGAGTATTCGGGTAAACGGTACAATCTATTTTCGTGTCCGGGGCAACTGCTTTTTCTACCCGTTCTTGCCAAAATGGCTCTGTATCTTGCCAGCGACAGATGCCAGCAGCCCCGACAATACTTTCTAATTCTTGTATGCTTACGTAATTTTCGGTAGAAAAAGATTTCATGAAGGTTATCAGACGCCCGGTAAAAAAAATTATCAAAACACTGCCTAAAACCATTAAATATTAATACGGGCCCGATATTCAAAACATGAAAAAACAAATGTCTCAAAACCGAATTTCTCTGGGAATTACCGGTCTCAACGAAGTGATTGGCGGCGGCCTAATTTCTCAACGCTCTTATCTGGTGCGCGGCGGCCCGGGTACTGGCAAGACTACACTGGGCTTTCACTTTTTGGCAGCAGGTGTGGCTCTGGGAGAAACCCCCCTGTTTATTACTTTAGGAGAACCGGAAGCGCAATTGCGGGCCAATGCCGCAAGTCTCGGTTTTGATATGGAAGCGATGGCGTTCCTGGATTTGAGTCCATCGTCAGAATTCTTTACAGAAGTTCAGACTTATGACATTTTCTCCCCCTCCGAGGTTGAGCGAGAACCGACTACACAAAAGATTATCGAGCGAGTCCAAGCTGTCAAGCCACAACGGGTGTTTTTGGACGCAATCACTCAATTTCGCTACTTAGCGGCAGATGAGTTTCAGTTTCGCAAGCAAGTTTTGTCTTTTCTGCGGTTTTTGGTGGAAGGGGGGGCGACGGTGGTGTTCACCTCCGAAGGCACATCAAGTTCTCCCGACGACGATTTGCAATTCATCAGCGACGGAGTAATTTATTTAGAACTATTGACAGAAGGACGCGCCCTCTCTGTCACCAAGCTGCGAGGCTCCAACTTCCGCAGCGGCCGCCATTCGCTGCGCCTGACTCAGGCTGGTATGGAGGTATATCCGCGACTGCTGCCGGACAACTATCAACAGGATTTTGTGGCTGAAGCAATTTCTTCTGGGGTTCCACAAATTGACGAACTACTGCACGGGGGGCTGGAACGGGGGACTGTGACGGTGATTAGCGGGCCTAGCGGCGTTGGTAAAACGACGGTGGGCATTCAGTTTATGAAGGAAGCTGCAGGAAGGGGGGAGCGATCGGTAGTTTACATTTTTGAGGAGTCAACTTCTACTCTGCTGCAGCGCTGCGAATCAGTTAACATCCCGGTTGGGGCGATGATGGGGCAAGGAAGTCTTTCGGTGATACCCGTGGAACCTTTGCTGTACTCGCCAGATCAGTTTGCCTGTATGGTTCGCCAGGAGGTGGAGCAGGAAAAGACGCGGATTGTGATGCTTGACAGTATTTCTGGCTATCAGCTTTCGATGCAGGGGCAAGATTTGGTGAACAATTTGCACGCTTTGTGTAAGTATCTGAAGAATATGGGAGTCACCGTTATCTTGATTAATGAGGTAGAAGCCATTAGCGGAGATTTTCGGCTGACCGAGATCGGGATTAGCTATTTGGCGGATAATCTTCTGTTTATACGCTATATGGAACGCCAACTGCACAACAGGACAGAAATCCGCAAGGCGATCGGAGTAATTAAAAAACGAGTCAGCAATTTCGAGAGAACTCTGCGAGAACTTGAGATTACTCGCTACGGCATCAAAGTCAGCAAACCGATACGGGGGCTGCGCGGCATTTTGAGTTCGGCGCCGGTGTGGGTTGAGGGGGGAGCGGATGAAGATTGAATCGGGGTTTGTCCTGCTGTTTTGGGGCAAGTGCAGCTAATTTTGGAGTCGTGAATCTACTAATGAGTAGGGGGCGCACCGCGCACCTCACAACTAGCCTAAGTCCTGGAAAACTTAAATATATTGGTGAATTTGTGTATTTTTCGACTTTTATCGTAGTTTAGTTTTCAATTCTATGAAATACAGTAGGGGCACAGGACACGCGGCCGTTTCCTGTACCCCAGCATCTGTACTTCACTCAACTGAAAACCTATGTAATAGCTCGCCGAAAAGTAAGCTAATACCAGATAAAAAAAATCTAAGTTTAGGTGACCTCCCAACCCATATATAATCGCTCACTCCCCATTCTCAAATCTCAAATCTAAAATGGTATAACCCGTATTCACAGGAAGCTGATAAATGACTGGCACTTCAATAATTTTAGCCGTAGACCGCAATCAGCGAAACTTGGAACTATTAGCACAATTTCTTAATAAAGAAGGATACCAGATGATCGCGGCTTATAACTTTGAAGATGTTGCACAAGCTATCAGTCAGCCTGCTAGGATCGGGATGGCTTTAGTAGATATTTCTGGTTTCGACCGCCGGATTTGGGAGTGCTGCGAACAACTGCGAAATCACCAAATCCCTTTTCTGATACTCTCGCCCAAACAAAGCGCTGCCATTCAGCACGAAAGCCTCTGTCACGGGGCTCGGAATATCTTGGTAAAACCTTTGATCGTTAGAGATTTGCTGGGAATTGTTCACAGCTTGCTAGGAGAAAGTGCGTGAGTCAAATTTTATTGCTTGTCGAACAGAAAGAAAATCGCCGCTTGTTATTAGAATGGCTAGCAGTTTACTATGAGGTATTGCTGCCCAACTCAACAGATAGTGAGGATTTTTTACCATTTAATCAATCTTTTGACCTGGGGATAATAGACGGTCTTGCCCTGAAACGCCATTGGCAATGGGTGGCCGCCCAAAAACAGGCAGAACACCCGGTATCCTTGCCTTTTCTTTTGATTACATCCCGCTCGGATGTAGGGATGGCAACGCAATTTATTTGGCAAAGTATTGACGATTTGATTATCGCTCCGATTGAGAAGATAGAATTGCAAGCGCGGGTGGAGATTTTGCTGCGATCGCGCCAGTTGTCTTTAACTCTCAAATTGTCTCACGATCAACTCGATCGCACTTTGCAAACAGCCCAAGAACTCAACGAGATGAAAACATCTTTGCTGTACATGATTGCCCATGACGTTCGCAATCCTTTGAATTTCATCATCGGCACTACACAACTTCTTACCAAGTACAAGTTGACATTAACAGATGAGAAAACACAAGAACTGCTAGACAAAACTCAAGCAGCAGCCAAAGGCATCGATCAGTTATTAGACGATGTTCTGCTGCTGGGCCGTGTTGAGTCAGGACAAGCCGGGTTTTGCTTGGTACCGCTAGACTTAGCAAAGTTTTGTAATGAGTTGGTAGGGGAATTTCAGAGCAGCCTGAAGTTGAAACCTGAAAATGACCGGGTGACGCTGATTTTTGTAAATCACAATCCATCAGCGATGGCGTGTTTGGAGGTAAGCTTGCTCCGGCGCATTCTGGGGAATTTGCTGTCCAATGCTATTAAGTATTCTCCCCCTAATACCGAAGTAATCTTTGAATTAAAACTTACTGAAACCGAGGCGATTTTTTCGGTACTGGATGCAGGAATTGGCATACCTGTCGCCGACCAAGGACGGCTGTTTGAGTCATTTTACCGGGCTAAAAATGTCGGTCGAATTCCCGGTACTGGACTCGGGCTGAGCATTGTTAAAAAATGCGTGGACTTGCACGGTGGCGAAATTACTTTGATCAGTGAAGAAGGCATCGGCAGTACATTTACCGTAACGCTGCCGATCGCAAAACCTGGAAAAAAGCAAATCTCGCCTGCAACGCCTTAAACTAGATGCAGGTATTATCTTAGGATATTCATCGATGAATTTGACGCCTGGGTGAGGCTACACGTGGTAGTGTGACCATGAGATTTATCCTCAAAAAACTGAATAAAACTCTCGCAATTTTACAATGCCAGAAATGGAAGAACCCTTAACAGCCGCTAGTCAAGTGATTAAATTGAGCACCGTCGTTCTAGGAGCTATTGACGAGGGTGAGAACTGGCGATCGAGCTGCGACGAACGATCGCCATCGTAAAAAATGTTGAAGGCACCCAAAAATAATTAGATGCCATACAAAACTTATCCCCAATTGCCAGACTTTATATTTCTGAAAAAAAGCGACCTAACAGCCGTCACATCTTAGATGATATGAGGATCTTAACACTTTAAAAATGGTTAATCAACTCTTTTCTGAATTATTGTCGGACTACAATCAATCAAGAGTTGAAGAGCGATCGCCTGAGCTTTCAGGCCCAGAGTCAAACTGTTCAACTATTAATGGTTGAAACCTGATGTTTCCAGGTTCAATTGGCACTTTTCTCCACCAAGGTGGCAACAAGAGCAGCCAAAACTTACCCAAAGACACAGAACGCTGCTCGCCAACAAAAACCAAGGGCAGGAGAGCCGCCACTCGTAAGACGGCTGAGAGGGCAAACACCCCTGGCAAGCCACCGAGATTAGTCAAAGTGGCGATAAAGCCACCAAGGGTGATTCCCATTGCCCCAGTGACACCAGGAACCGCCGCCGCGATCGCAAAGTATATCGACTGATTGCGTAGCGGTGCCACCGACATCATCAGATTACCACTGCACAGGTCGATCGCCGCCCACGTGGCACCGCCGATGATGTGCAACAGCGGGAACCACACCCATATAAAAATTGGAGCCGTTCCAGCTTCTAGCCAGAGCAGAGGGGTCAGAGCCACCAAGATTCCCACTATTATCATGATCGGGCGGTTCCCAACCCGGTCAGCCAGTTTGCCCCAAAAAACCAGCAGCAGTAAGTTAGCACCCGCTCCTAAGCTGTTGTAGAGCGTTACCACACTGACATCTATACTTAGGTTATCCAGCAGATAGAGGTTAAAGAAGGGAGCGCTGACGTTAACGGCAAAGCTCCATAGAGCAGAGTAAAGCAAAAACTTTAAAAAATTGGGTTCCTTGAGAAAGCTAAAAATTGTCCCTATGGATGATTTTTCGCCTCTATCTGAATGCGTGACGTGTACAAGCTTTGGGTTCACATCGGTCATAAAGAACTGACAACCTAGACTGATGATGCCAAGCACAATTCCTAAAACCAAGACGGCACTGTAACCTTGGAGCCTTCCACCGGGCCAGTTCGATACCACTAGAGCCAGCAACGGCACACCAATGAGATTCGTCAAGCTGACAGCACTATTGCGAAAGCCAAAATACCGCCCGCGCAACCGCTGAGGTACTAAAACCGCCAACCAGCTCAAGAAGGAAGCACGACCTAAAGATTCTAAGACTTGAGTTACCCAGATGATTGCCAATGTCAACTGCACTAGCTGATGTCCAGCGAGCTGAAATGAGCCTCCCAACCAAATAGCTGGCACGATAATCAGCCACAGCAGTCGCGACAGTCCGAAAATCCAGATGGAATACCAGTGGCGGCTCTGCAGTCGGTCTCCTATATAAGCTCCGAACGGTTGGAGCAGATTTACCAGTTGAGGAATGGAGGCGAGCATACCAATTTCGACTGGGCCAGCCCCTAAATCCAGCAAGAAATTACTGAGCAACGCGCCGCCGATGATGCTGTAAAAAAGCGTAGCGAAGACACTCTCCAAAGTTAGCGATCTGAGGCTTAACCGAGTTTCCGGTTTGGAAAATTTTAGAGGCGGATTGGTCAGAAGTACCGTCTCTGGTAAGGCTATATCCTCTTGGATTTCCTGAAGAGGGAGAGGATTCGTTCCCACTAAGGTGTAATCTTCTTCTTGTGTTTCGAGCATACTGGATAGCCAATAGATGAGCTGCTACGCAGCTTAATTGTATAATATAAGGTTAAGTATTTTAAGGAGCACAGCCATAGATGCAAGCTAAAAATCATTTCTATCAAAAGCCAAAAGAAAGATTACTTAAATAAATTAGAAAAAATAAGAATGCCCAAATTACCAAAATATTATTAATTATTATATAAATAGCTAAGTTTTTATATTTTTTTCTGCGACCGTAGGTTACTGGATTATTCAGGATGAACCATATAAAATAGATAGCTTTTCAGATGGAAGAAGTCAAGGTTACTTTCGGAAACCAACCTTTATTATGAATAAAGGTTGCTAAAAATGAGAACAAAATCAAAGTTCTAAAGGAGCAAGAGCGTTCAATAACTCTTCTAAAATAAATCGCAGCAAAGATTGAGTTGCTAATATTAAGCCCAAGCGGGATTGGGCGAGTTGGCGCTGTTCTATTTTAACTTTACCCCAAATTCGGCACTGGCTGTAAAAAATCTGAAATGCTTCGCTCAAACTATCGGCTAATTTGAAATAATTGACAGGTTTTTCGCGGTTTTTTACATCAAAAGTAGGATATAAATTGTCTAGCACTGTTAACAGTTGCGATATTAAACGGCGTTCTGCTGGATGCACTAACCGCAGTCGATCGCCCTCGTCAATCCAAGGGATAGGATTTGGACTCGCTAGGGACCAAATTTGCGGCGCTGTAGCCACATCGGGCTGGGCGATCGCAATTATCCGATCGCGGTGGGCCATTCGCAGCAGGGAACAGCAGCGCGCGTGGCTGTACTGAATGGGAAACAGTCGATCGGCACACACAACAGAATCTAATATTTTAGATCCTGAAACTGGAAGGTTCGTTTGAGCTAAACGCTGCAACCAGACGGCTAAACCTGCATCAGTCAACTCCATCTCGATCATTCCCCCCGGCGCTACTTTAACGGCGAAATCTGGGTAGCACAGCGGTTCGAGTGTTTCGACCAACTCGGCGGCGATTGTCTGCGGTGTCTGCTGCCAAGTTTTAGCCAATTTCAGGGCGATCGCAGAGACGTACAGCACCCGCGCGCTATCTTTACTTCGATTTAACGGAATTATTGCACCCTTCTCAATAAGCTTGTTATGGGCGGGCTGGATGCCCACCCCACAATCCAATTCACTCTTCGCTTCACAGGCATCTTGCCTGTTCTTAAAAAGGCTGCCACCTATGGGATTTAACGGAATTTGGACCAGTGTTCCCTGCTGGGCGATCGCGCTTTGGAACATTGAAAGCAAGAAACACTTCACTGTAACTTCCGGGCACTGTGAGATCTTTGCTGTATCCATATCGGCTCATCCTACCGTAAAAGCAACTATCAACTGTGACCGCTTGCATTTTTCTTGTACGTTAAAATGCGGATGTCAGGGATAGTCGATCGCCTCCCTCGGACGGGGCTAAATCGAATTAATGGGCTTTGTAGCGATTTTGGGGCTAAATATACAATTATTTCAGACAAATTTTTTGCTGATCTCTACCATTTTGATGTATTTTTTGCTACATTTAATTTTTCGGTAAAACACAGAAAAGTCAGCACAGGTAAGAAGCGTACAAGCTCGATCGGGGGTTGGTTATCTCACTTTGTATCGCACTGCTGGCAGAAACTGTTTGTCTCACTATTAAATATATCCCAGAGCCTCACTTATGCAATCAACTTCCACACCTCTAGAGACTATCGATCGACCTTTTATCACTTGGCAGCGAATTATCGACTGGGCCCAGGAACACTACCGCTGCCGGACTTTTAGCAAAGACGAGCGGATTCCCGCAAGACCCGGACTGCTGTATTTAGTTCAGAAAGGTTCTGTGCGGCTCGTAGGCAGCGCTCAAGTTAGCGCTGCAGGGGCGAAGTCAAAATCCGCTGACAAAACTACAGAAGAAGCTTTTTTGGGCTTCGTCGGCGCTGGCCAGCCCTTTGAACTGGTTGCTCAGTCTCCTTTTACTCTCCAAGCTTACGCTCATGCCGATCAAACTCACGTAGTGTGGATGTACTGGCACGACTTGGATAATTGGCCTCACTTTCGTAGGGAAATTTTGGATGCGTTTCGCTACCAACACCAGCGGAAACTTCTCTGGCTGAGCACTTTGGGACAGCGCCGGACGATCGACCGACTGTTGGGATTTCTCACTTTGTTGATCGAGGAGTTCGGCGAACCTTACGTAGGTGACGGCGAACCGGATGTGGTTCGGGGCTACCGCCTGCCTTGGGCCTTGACTCACGCTCAAATTGGTAGCGCCATCGGCTCAACGCGGGTGACGGTGACGCGGCTGATGGGTAAGTTGCGATCGAAAGGTTTGATTAATACTGAGGATGATAATTTAATCTGTTTGCCGGCTAAGTCTAACCCCCAAAAGACAACAAACCAACAGCAGGACTTAGAAGATTCTCTGGAAGATTCTCTGGAAGATTCCCTGGAAGATTCCCTGGAAGATTCTCTGGAAGATTCTCTCGAAGAATCTGCATAAAATCCTGGGGGGAATTTGCCAACAAACAGCTCGTCACTATTAGTTTTGGGCAGTCGCGCTCGATCGCTCGACAGTGTACGATGAATTGTGTAAACTTTTCCCGTTCTCGAAAGGTGCGACTGACAATGACCGATGACAAGCAAAAATCTTCAATCTCGAACAATCAGCAACGGGTGGTATTCTGCGACTTTGACGGTACGATAACCGTTGAAGAAACTTTTGTGGCAATGCTCAAGCATTTCGCACCGGAATTGTCGTCTCAACTAATGCCTGAAATATACGCTAGAAGGCTGAGTTTGCGATCGGGAGTGCGGCAGTTACTAGAGTCTATTCCCTCTGAATGTTACGGGGAAATTGTGGAATTTTCTAGGGGAAGGCTGATGCGGCCGGGATTGTTGGAATTGCTGGATTTTTTGGACGAGAAAAAGGTAGATTTTGCGATCGTGTCCGGCGGTCTTCGGATTATGGTAGAGACGGTAATGGGCGATTTGGTCAACCGGGCGAGCGTTATTTACGCTGTGGATGTGGACGCTAGTGGCCCTCGGTTGCAAGTCAATTCTGAGTTGGAAGGAGATGAGGAATTGGTGTCTAAGGTGCGGGTGATGGCGCAGCACCCGGCCGAAGAACAGGTGGCGATTGGAGATTCGCTGACGGATTTTAATATGGCTTTGCAGGCTTCGTCGGTGTTTGCGCGCGATCGGCTTGCCGAGTATCTAGACGAACAGCAAAAGCCTTATACTAAATGGGATAATTTTTTTGATGTCTTGGAAAATTTGTCCCAAAAATGGAATTGAAACTATATTAGGAATTTCGACAAAAAAATCGCACTAGACGGTATGTGTATTTAGTAAGATGCTGATGGCTCGCCCTACGTTTAGAGCTATATGTATTGGTAAGCTTTGTACGGATTACCCTAGGTTTAGATAGGCCAGCGCAATTCCTATTAACGTAAAAAGTAGATTAAAAACTGAGGATTTGTAAAGAATGAGTGGCGATTTGAGATCGGATTTAATTGCAGCAGCCAAACATTTTTACGATCGCGGTTGGATGGTTGGGACTGCTGGCAATCTTTCAGCCCGCTTACCAGATGGCAGTTTTTGGATTACTGCTAGTGGCCGCGCGAAAGGGCAATTAACTGAACAAGATTTTATCAGAATAAACTCAGACGGCGCAATTGTCGAACAACCTGTGGCCGACAGCCGACCTTCGGCCGAAACCAGCATTCATTTAGCCGTTTACAATTGTTTTCCAAACGCTAAAGCTTGCTATCACGTCCACTCCATCGAGGCAAATTTAGTTTCTCGGCTAACAGCAGGAGATGCAGTGCCTTTGCCCCCGATCGAAATGGTGAAAGGTTTGGGGGTGTGGGAGGAAAACCCGCAAGTGTCGATACCCCTCTTTACAAATTATTTAGAAGTCCCTAAGATAGCCAAGGAAATTTGTGAATTCTTTGCCACTTGTACGCCCTCTGTACCCGCTTTGTTAATTCGCGATCACGGCATCACAGTCTGGGCAGAATCGCCAGCCGCTGCCTACAATTACGTAGAAATTGTAGAATACATTTTTCGCTATACGATCGCAGCCCGCCAATTAAATTTAGATTGAAGATTTGGGACTTGAGAGTGAGCGGTGCATGAATCCCGAGGCTTAGGGATTTGAAATTAGGAAACGAGCAAACGTCGGGAATAGACAACAGTTATGGCTAAATATACCAGGATTTTATCAATAGATGGAGGCGGAATTAGAGGAATTATTCCCGCGCAAATTTTAGTTAGCGTTGAGTCAAAGCTGCAACAAAAAAGTGGCAATCCAGATGCGAGAATAGCTGACTATTTTGATTTAATCGCGGGCACGAGTGCGGGAGGAATTTTAACTTGCATCTATTTGTGTCCCGATGCCGAAAATCCCAGCAGGCCTCGGTGGGCAGCCCAAGACGCTGTTAATTTTTCCATTAAGAGTGGGCGCGACGTTTTTCAGACTTCATTTTGGCAAAAAGTCAGATCTATAAATGGTTTGAGAGATGAGAAATATCCCAGCGATCCCTTAGAAAAATTATTTTGGGAACATTTTAGAGATTGCAAACTCAGCGAACTGCTAAAACCTTGTTTAATTTCCAGTTACGACATCGAAAGGAGAAAAGCTCACTTTTTCGATCAAATAGATGGTCAACAATGTCCCGCAGAAGACTATTTCCTTAGAGATATCGCCAGAGCAACATCGGCAGCTCCCTCTTATTTTGAGGTTTCTAAAATCTACTCTTTTAGCAATGAATGCTATGCTTTAATTGACGGGGGAGTCTTCGCAAACAATCCCGCACTTTGTGCCTATGCTGAAGTTAGAAATAAATTCAGAATTCCTGACGATAGCCCCGAAAAAAGCCCGACAGCCAAAGATATGGTAATTTTATCCTTGGGAACTGGAGAAGCTCAGAAAAAATTTTCCTACGAAAAAGTCAAAAATTGGGGTCAAGTTGAGTGGGTTGAGCCTTTAATTAATATCATGATGACTGGAGTTGCGGAAACTGTAAATTATCAACTCATTCAAATTTATGATGCGGTTGAAAGACCGAATCAATATTTAAGAATTACTCCCGATTTGAGCCACGAACAACCGCTGCCCATTGATGATGCCTCGGAAGAAAAAATATCAGACCTGCTGAGAATTGGCAAGGATCAAGCCGACAAGAATAATGAAGAGTTGGATAAGTTTATCGACTTATTACTTGCGGAGTAGTCCGAGGGTTTTAGATTTGAGAGTTTAGATTGGGAAATGAGTGATGATTACCACAGAATCAATCACTGCCAATCTAAAGTCTAAAATGGTATAGCGTACCAACCGCAGGGCAGGCAGACTGAAAATATATATTGACAAATCGTGCAATAATTGCTGTAGGATTGCCAAAAATCAGTAGGTGGCAGTGCTTCGCCCTGTTTGCAATTAATCGCGAGCCCTCAGTCAGTGGTTAAAAAACACCAAGAAAAGCACGATCGACATTTAGATGAAACCTTCAATAACAGGTGGTTTCAGCGTTTTTTTGTGACGTTGTTCCTGGGCGGCCAAGTGCTGCTACGCATACTCCAAGGCAAAATTGACCACCGCAAAATCATGGAACATTTAGTAACAGTAGGCCTGGATTCTTTCCGATCCGTGCTGCTAATAGCCTTGTTTGGGGGCATGATTTTTACCTTTCAATCCGCCCGAGAATTGGTTCGCTTTGGGGCGGTTGAGGCGGTGGGAGGTCCTTTTGCTGTGGCATTTTGTGGGGAATTAGCACCGCTTTTAACGGGGGGCGTGGTGGCGGGACAAGTAGGTTCGGCCTTTGCGGCGGAGATAGGAGAAATGCAGGTGACGGAACAAATAGACGCCCTGTATATGTTAAGAACAAATCCGGTTGATTATTTAGTAGTGCCGAGGGTGATAGCTTGCTGCATCATGCTGCCGATTTTAACAATTTTTGCGGTAGCGGTGGGGATTTTGGGCGGGCTATTTGTAGCGGTTAATTTTTATAATTTGGAACCGTCAGTATTTTTGGAATCAGTGCGGACTTTTTTGGCGCCTTGGGATTTAGTAACTGTGGCGATTAAAAGTTTTATTTTTGGGTTGATAATTGCCCTTGTCGGTTGCGGTTGGGGATTGACGACGGTGGGCGGAGGGAAAGGAGTAGGCCAAGCTGCCACGGCGGCGGTGGTAACTTCTTGGGTGTTGATTTTTATGGCGGATTTATGTTTATCGCTGTTGATGTCTCAGGAGTTGGGGATTCCTAGAACTTGATAATCTTGGCGATTATAGCAGGAGTCAGGAGTCAAGATGCTTGAATATTAAGGGTTTGAACAATCATCAACGCCCTGCGCCACCAAGGCGATTGCTATAAAAAAATTAACATGAAGATTTTTTAAACCGCAGATGAACGCAAATAAACGCTGATAAAATTGCATCAGCGTTCATCGGTTTTCATCCGCTGATATCTGCGGTTTAAAACTCTCAACTTGAGATTTTAGATTGGAGAAAGGAGGGCGATACACTTGAATTGCCTCGATTGGAACTTCCCTATCTGTTTCGGGGACGATTTCAAGGGTGTGTTTGGAGTTGCTCAAATTCTGAGCCAATGTTGTAGAATACTCGCGGCTTGAATCTGCAATTTGTGGAGGAACGTATGAATCAACAAACATTGGCCGCACCTGCCAGGAAATCTCAAAGCCTTTAGGCGTCGGTTTTTTAGAGTATTCATAAGAATTTTTAAGCCACCAGTTTCTCGGTTCAATAACGATGCGGCCGGAGTTTGAGACAAACATTTCGTCATTTGTACCGCTGCCGTCGTAACCTGTTTTAGAACCTACAACGTCAAATTTAAACTTGCTGGCGTCGCTGTTAATCTCAGTAATTACAGCTTTCCAATCTTCGACGATTAGCGGTTTTTGGCTAGATACTTGGATGATTGCCGGCCAAGGAACGCCAGGACTAGCGCTAGGTCTGGTGATGCTGTAAAGTTCAGGAAATTCTGAGGGTTTTTTGCCGTCGATCGCAATTCTAGCAGACATTGCCTTGCCGTTGAAGGTTTTATCGGCGATCGCATCTATTCTATTTCCTTCAAATTCTAAAACCAACTTGCCATCTTGCCACTTAACATCGCTGCCAACCGTATAGGTTTTCACTAAATCCTGCGGCGGTTGAGGAGAATTTGGTTTGTATCGCAGATGCGGTTTTATGAGAGCAGCTAGGAGAAAATTTCCCCAATCGTTGAGGTGAACGCTGTCGCTTAATAGCTGTTGTGGTTGCAAGCGATTGTCTTTCAAATACCTGCGCCAAGGTTCGCGAATTTCCGCGATTTCGCAGCCGTATTTATCGGCTAACTCAGGCAGCCATTGAGTAGAATGAGTGTTGTGCCATTCGTATCTTTTGACTTCTTCTGGATCGTCGCTGTTGCCTGTGGGCAGCCACTGGATGTGGTCTGAATGCAAGAGTATTTCGCTAGCAGTGCGGCTGCGGACATTGGCAACTATGGCTTCGTAATCTTCACCGCCTCCGTAGACGTGAAAAATGAGCAAGTCTGGATAAAAAGGATACAAATCGTGTTCGCTGGGACGGATTAAAATTGGGGCGTCAAATCCTCCGATTCCCCGATTTTCCACAATCAAATCTGCATAGGGAAATCGCTGTCTCAAATCCTTCACTACATCTTTCCACCAATCTTGCTGAGTAATGGATTGACCGTAGAATAGGATGCGTACTTGGCGGCGGTCTGTTGGAGTGCTAGCCGCAAGTAGCCCCATCGTCCTTTGAATCCTCGCTCCGAAAGTAGCATTATTTGCAATAGGAGCGGGTGGGGGGAATGGCGTATCGGCAGCTATTTTTTTGATAAGCGGAACTAACAGAAAGCTCAGACACAAAAAAAGCAGCCACAAGTAGCGATAAATCTTGGATTTTCTGCTATTTCCTTGGTGTTTTGCCATTGTTTGATTTTTCCCTCTCCGTTTCACTTCTATCGAGACGACTGTGGGATGAATGCTACGCCTCTATCAGTAGCTGTAGCTTGCTTATGGGCGGACCTCACCAGTAGCTGTAGTTTAGCCTGTATGGAAATATATTACCAAATTGAGCGAGACAAAAAGTGATATAATGCCAGCTAATTAATTGCAGGAGATCGATCGCACGTCAAATGGATTACAAAACAGCCCGCAGTTTTCTGATCGACCAAGGGACCGCTCTGGAAACCAAGAAAAATCCCGACGCCTTCCTGATGCGTCTCAAACAAGGTCAACCGCCCGTACCCGGACAGGTGACATCGATTTTATTAGCTTTAAAAATATTGTTTGACGGGCTGCAAGAATCTCCAATGCTCGATCGACAATTAATCTCGGCACTGCATTTACTGTCAGTAGAAGGTTTGCAGCAATTTGAAGCTGGACTCCGCAGAGGAGTTTCTTGGCCACCGCTGCTGAAGGAAGACTTAAATCGAATTGCGATCGCAGTCAAGAATATCTTTTCCGGCGTCTGGCAATAATTAGCTCGGCAACCACGGCTCTCTATACCCACGGCCAGCAAACTCAATTTTTTTTATACATTTTTTTTATACATTTTTTTGTAAAATTTTATGTTAATCTTGCTACATTTACCCTCAAATTGTGGCATCTTAATATAAGAATCGCTTCTAACCAGCAATTGGAGAAATTTCTCATGAACGCGGAAGAAAAAGCTAGACAACTAATTGCACGAGAAAGGCAGCATAGCGAACACTTGCACGAATCTATGCTCAACCGTTCCTCCCACGAGCTAGAAACACATGGCGAGGGAATTGCTGAAGAAAAAGCCCGAGAATTAATGGCTCAAGAAAGGCAGCACAACGAACACCTGCACGACTCTATGTTAAGCCGTTCATCCCAAGAGGTAGAGGCATCGATCGCACCCGATGACACTAACAAATAAATTTTGTTAACACAAGACTTACGGACACAAACCAAGAAACCTGGTTTTTATACCATTTTTCATACCATGACAAAGGGCTGTAAAAATGTTTTTGTATAAACAACCAGGTTTCAGCGTCCCGGAAGAGTTTAGTACAGAAAAACTCTACTCAAATCGAGGAAGATGGTAGGTGCAATCAAAACATCCCGTGCTTGGTTGACAGCCACTATCACAAATCTCCATGTACCATATATAGCAATAGAAAATGCCAAGTTCTACTGATCGCGAAAGCTTTCGAGGGATGCCAAAAGACTTGGCAGTCCCGCAAGGGTAGCAGACACCAAAGCCTCATCTTTGTAAACTCGCGATCGGAGAATACGGGTACTTTTAGACGCAGAGGTTAAAGATCCTCGCCGTTGGGAATTTCCGGTTTCAACCCGCCCTAAATTATTTGTTTCTCCCGTCACGCAAAACATAGCAGTATCCTCTAAGTATCGTCAATTAATCCCTAAAATATGCCCGTAAATTTTCTCACGGCTTGCTGTATGTTTCTATTATTACTCAGATAGGTGACAGAGATAAAACTATGAAATAATTATTCACGATAGCTAGGGATCAACTTAAACAGCTTAACAACTTTTATTAATTGGTTACACGCCGCACGTTTGTTTGAGCGGATCGCCCACAACGACATAGACACCACGCAGGAAAAGCAAAATCACCGATTTCACAAGAGGAACCCGGATCAATGATGCTAACTCTTAGTGCAGCAACACTTATAAGTCAAATCAGGCCGACTGTCGAAAGCTTGCGCGACGGAGACTACCGCTACCGAGACTCCTTTGCGATCGATCGACCTTTCAGAGAAATCCAATTTCGGAAACAAGACAGATACATCACCGGCAGCGATTCAGACAAACGCACGGGCAAAAGTTACTGCTTCCGGGGAATCCCCCAGCAGAACAACATTATTAACATCACGGTAGCGCGATCGAAATTTCCCCAAAAACAGCACAGAAAACCGAGTGGAAATTAGCACCGGGAAACCCCATTAATTTCGACAGGCTTTATCCGCTGCAAGCTGGACCGGGATTAGAATTGTACAAATGTTTGACAGCATTTTTACCAAACTTGAAGGGTTAGTTATTCGTTACTTTTTAGTGGTTATTTCTTAATAGCTTTGGCTGGTTAATAACCAATAACAGGCATTAACAGTTAACAGTCAACAGTCAACCGTCAACATTTAACTCCTTAAGAACCAGCATTTTCCAATTCTTCCCGCAGCATTTCCCGGTAGACTTTCGGCAAACGAGAACTCATAGAATTGTTCTCAATTCCATATCCCAAACTCGTCCAAGTTCCCGAAAGCATCCGCAACACGTCGGTTAATCTTTCCTGCCGCAACATCTCAGGAATATCAGCTTTCCAAAACTTGCGATCGCTCAACCAAGCATAAACCACAGCATCCTGATCTTCTGGTTCAAAACTGTAATCTTCCCAGAATAAAAAATTAGCACGACGGGCCTGATAGCGCTTAGCCTTCTCCTTCCAAGTCGTAGTCAGAAATTGATACCTGCCCGCTGCAGTAGTACACTTACCCCGATTCGGCCCATTAACAATTTTCACGCACCAGTCAGGATGGCGGCTCAAATCTAATACGTATTTTCCACCGTAAACCACGTGATAAGGTCGAGCAACATTCGACTCGCTAGCAGAAATAGTTCGCATCAGCGCCCGAATGTAAGGATCTCCGGTTTTCATAGCCAGCGGCGGCAATTTTCTCACCTCGCTTGCCGACTGCGACAACTGCTGATTTCCCCGCAAACTGTCAACCAAAAAAACACCGCCGCCAATCACCGCGCCGATTAAAAGTATAAATCCGAGAATTTGAATCTCCGATTGCCTTAGCAAACCTCTTTTTCGACGGCCCAATTTCTCAGCTTCTAGCCAAGTCATTTCCATTTCCGAAATTTCGGCTAATTTTCGAGCCACCCGCATCCGGCGCACTCGAAAATCGTATTGATATAGGGGGGCCGCTAACAGCGTTAAACTCGATAAAACCCCCGCCAATTTGCTCAGCCAGAAATCTAATTCACCGGCTATGGCAACATTTGTCAGAGTAGATATTCCTGTTAATAACTGGGCGGGATCGATCGATCGCGCTGGCCAATAAAAAATCGCAAGTTGCACCAACAGCGACAGATTAAATGCAAAAAAAATCACGACAACAGCATTCAAGCCTTCTCGCAAGTGCGATCGAATACCAGTGTGCCTGCGCTTGAACTTGCGCGCAACGCGAAAGCGCCCCGGCAGCATAATTAGTAAGGGATTTAAGATCTTGACGGCGAACAAGTGAAACACAAAAAACACAGGCAACTGAATCAGCCAAGCCGCCAGCAGTAGAGTCAGAAAGCCGATATCGTCGCTGACAAAAGGAATACCCCTGCGAAGGAAAAAACTAAAACTCTGAGCGAGAGCAAATGCCCTTAACCACGAAATCGGATAGGGGAACCAAGCTGGCCACTTGAGAGTTTTCATGCTGAGAGAGGGAAAATTTAACGGCGAATCGTAAAACTATTAAGATTTTGCCAGATTTGGCGATCGGAAAATTGTTGTAGGGTGCGTCAGCCCAAATCTTTGACCCAAATCACATCTTGCACCATTCTCGATCAGCCTTTTTTGGGCGGGCAGGATGCCTGCCCCACAAGAAAATGCACTTTTTGTGGAACAGGCATCTTGCCTGTTATTGAGAATGGTGCAACATCTCAGACCCAAATCAAATGGTTTTTTGTCTGACCGAAAGCATCCAGGATACAAGCCCCCGGATTCATCCGTCCAGAAATAAAAAACCTGTATCCGATAAAGGAGCCCCCGAATTTATCGGTGGGGTCAATGCTTCAATCTAAAATCTAAAATCTAAAATCTAAAATCGATTGACGCACCGAACCCAAGCGAGGCTAATTCAATCAAATCACACTGGCAAACAACTCCTCAAAACTCTTTTGCGGAGCCTCCGACTTCGCCACAATTTCCACAACCTTGTTGCGAGAAGTCGGCTGAAACAGCGCCTCCACGCACACTTGGGCTACCTTAGTGCGGGGAATGCTGCTCTCAAACATTTTGTCCGCACCTGTCATGACGATCGCATCTGAATTATCCTCATTTTTCAGACCGCCGGGACGGACGATCGTATAAGTCAAGCCGCTTTTTTGCAAATATTCCTCGGCTTGCTTTTTCCAAACCAAAATCAGCCAAAACAAATTCAGCGGGTGAAAAAACTGAGAGACGCACAGAGAAGTCACAAGCACAAAATGCTCAATGCCCTTAGCCTTAGCTGCATCCACCAAATTTTTAGTACCCTCAAAATCCACCTTGTAAGGCGCTGTCGGGTCCAAACCAGGGGCCGCCCCTGTCGCGCACAGCAATACCGTACTATCGCCGATGGCATCGTCCAGGGAAGTCGCATTTAATACATCCCCGGTCACTAACTCAGCCTCCGGTGGTAAAATTTGTCTAGCTGTGTCTAGATTTCGGACTAAGGCGCGCACGGGAATACCTCGCTTGACCAATTCTGCGACGATGCGGCGGCCTGTCTGACCTGTGGCTCCTGCTACAAATGCTTTCATAAGTCGAGTTATGCTGAACTAGGGTAAGTTTTGTTACTATCAATTTCTCAATTGTAGGGAGGAAACTTCCTTAACACATCCCCAACCAGATTGATTGGCGTGTATAACAGGAGAGCATACGATGAAGCAGGATTCCGCTGAATATCAAACTGTTGAAGCTTCTGACGAAAATTACTACTCAGATGCGAGTTTCCGACAGCCCGAAAGTGGAAGCGCGGATGCAGGAGAGGAAGTTGAGCCGATTTGGTTTCACACGCATTTTGAAGACAGCATGGAGATGTACGCCGATGCGGAGACGGTGGCGAAGCATTTGAACAACCACAAGACTTGGTTTTGCCAGTGCGCTTCGCCGATGAAGGCCCAGCCGCTTGGCGAAAACGGCTACGATTTATTAATAGGGCGTTTTGGGGCTTTCGGCTACCGTGTTGAAGCGAGAATTGGTTTAGAGTTGCTGCCGCCGGACACTGAAGGCTGCTATTTAATTAAGACTATTCCGGTTCCGGATTATACCTCGCCTGGGTATGAAGTGGATTTTCGATCGGCAATGAAGCTAGTGGAGATACCGTCTCAGGAGTTTGCCGCCGATTGGCCGAGCTCGGAACGTGCTAAGCTACCGCCTGCGATTACCAGCGCTACGTGGAAGCTGGATTTGGCTGTGGGGGTTTGCTTTCCCAAGTTTATTCGATCGATGTCTCAGCCTTTGATAGAAAAAACTGGCGATGCGCTTTTGGAAAAAATTATCAAACAAGTTAACCGGCGCTTGACTTATAAAACTCAGCTTGTTTTTCACGAAAGTTTGGGCATTCCTTTTCCGAAAAATCCTAAGAAGCATTAGAAACATGAACAATACTTGCGCTCTAACTCACATTTGTAGGGTGCGAACTGCGCGCCTTACAATTAAGCGCGATCGTAATAACTCATACCATTGTAGATTTTCGACTTCGGTGTGAGGGATCGGTCGCACAATTTTAGATTAAATTATTGGTAATAACTGATTGTGTATGGGTTGGGATCACGGGCATATAGTTGCTTTTTTGAAACTGATATCACTGTCTCCGGTTGCTCCAGGCGCGCCTTATCCCTATGTTTTTGAATCCAACACTTGCTTGAGCAGTTAATTCAAATAACCAAGTTATTGCTAATAAAAATTAAGGGTAAGGTCATGATGGCATTTGACATATAGCAATCCTTGCAGGAGTCGTATTTTTTTTGCCTCACCCCAACCCTCCCAGAACCCGCTGGGATCGAGTAAGAAATTCACCAATTATTTAGGATTGCTATATGCTGATTTCTTATCGCCGGAATTAGTTTTTATTATGATGGGTCAATTTAGCACAGGGTTGGACACAATAGTTTAAGCCAGATGCCATCAACTTCGACAGCATTGTTATTAAAAAAATCTGCTTCTGTCATAAGGATTTCCCTCCTTATTGCCTGATGATTAAGCAATGTAGCAGACGCAATTCAAAGCGGGTTCCAATCGCCATCGGAAACCAGCAAGTGTCTCAGATCACAAGGCCGATCGATCCCCCTCACTGCCCAAAAACCTAAAATTATGTCACATTAAGTAAGGGGTTATAAAATAACTCTTGCCATATCCCTAGAAAGTTATGACAACGAAACTAAGAGCTACACACACAGAGAAAATGGAGAGAGACTTGCACCAGTTGAGGGCAGACCAAGAACTGATTCTCAACCAAGTAGACAATGCGATCGCTCTGTTCGACTCGTCTGACTGCTTAGTTTTGTTTAACAAAAAATTGGCCGGAATGTGGGAACTGTCCCCAGAATGGCTGGAAACAAAGCCGAAGTGCCACTTGCTGTTTGCGGAAATTGTCGATCGGGGTTACTTATCTGTTCAACAGTGGCAAGACTTCCAGCAAGCACTCGAAACATCTAAGCATGAAAGCTTATCATTTTATTTCGAGCAATCCAATGCCGTTTGTTTGGAGGTGTGCGCCACGATTACCAACAGTGGCGGACGGCTGTTTACCTTTCGAGACGTTACGGTATATCAAAACTCCCAAGCTAGTTTGAACGCAGAAGTCAGGCGGCTGAGATTTCTTTTAGGTTTAACCGAACGCCTGCAAAAGTCTGACAGTTTGCAAGAAATAGGTCAGTTTGCCCTCACCTATTTAGTAGAGGCAATGAATGCAGCTTTCGGAGATGTCAAGGTGATTAACGGCAAGGGAAACGACCGGCAAGCGGCGGCGATTTCCAACCAAATTTCTAGTCAATTTTTGGCTACTTACGGGGAACCAGTTGTCGCAGCAATGCAAGAATTGCTCGACAAAGGTATTCCCTACGGCATCGGTTTGCTGTGGGAAGTGGTGAAAACTGGTAAACCTTTGTTCGTAGAGGATTATGCCCAACATCCCAATGCCGTGCCGGAATTTCGG
This sequence comes from Microcoleus sp. Pol12A5, assembly GCF_036701435.1. Taxonomy (NCBI): domain Bacteria; kingdom Bacillati; phylum Cyanobacteriota; class Cyanophyceae; order Oscillatoriales; family Microcoleaceae; genus Microcoleus; species Microcoleus sp. Pol12A5. The sequence goes on along the minus strand of NZ_JAUBQU010000049.1, from coordinate 1,403 downwards.
CATCCGGGAATTGGACAACTGGGCATTTTTCCGATCGCAGCCACCGACGGTACAATTATCGGCGTACTGACGCTGGAGTCCCGCAACGTCAAAAAACTGCAAACCGCCCTCAACCAAGAAGTGCTGGAGGCTGCTTGCCGGACTCTGGGGGCGGCGATCGAGCGGGCTCAGACACAAGAAAACCTGCGCCAAGTTAACGAACAATTAGAGTATTCTTCTCAGTTGAAATCTGAGTTTTTAGCCTCGATGTCCCACGAATTGCGGACGCCTCTGAACAGCATTCTGGGCTTTTCTGACTTGCTGCTGCGGCAAACAGCCGGACAGTTGAGCGATCGACAAATCAACTATGTAGAACTGATCGAAAAAAGCGGTCAGCACTTATTGCAGCTAATCAACGATATTCTCGATCTTTCTAAAATAGAAGCGGGTAAAGTAGAACTAAACTTACAGCCTGTTCGCGTTCAAGAACTCGCGACAGACTGCCTGAAAATGATGCAACCGCGGGCAGACAAAAAGCGAATCGGTTTGTCTTTAGAACTCGACAACCGTATTACTAAAGTTTGGCTCGACGAACGGCGAGTGCGACAAATTGTGATTAATTTACTTTCCAATGCCATCAAATTTACCCCCGAACAGGGACAAGTTAAACTCAGCGGGCGTCTGGCCTACGGCAGCGAAATAGACGGCGACTACCGACCGGATTGTTCTCCTGTAAATGCCAGCACTCCTTATTTTTGTTTTGAGGTGAAAGACTCCGGCATCGGCATTCCTCAAGACCGCTGGCACTTGTTATTTAGACCTTTTCAACAGGTGGATTCTTCCCTGACTCGGAGGCACGAAGGTACAGGTTTGGGTTTGGCTTTGACTAAGCGATTGGCAGAATTGCACGGGGGAACTGTTTCTTTTCAATCTGTTTGCGATCGGGGAAGTCTTTTCCGGGTTTGGCTGCCTTTAACGGAGATGCGTCAACAGTTGGGAAACTTTGCTTCTTGTGCTTTGGATACGAAGTTAGTTCCTGCTTCTGCGATTGCTTTACCAATTGCCAGGAAGCGGATTTTGGTTGTCGAAGACCAGCCTTTTAACCAAATGTTAATTTCTGAGGTGATGGAATTGGAGGGGTATGGGGTAGAGATACTCGCGGATGGGAAGGCGATGGCCGATCGTATTCTCGCCGCCTCTGCGGCCCCGGAGTTGCTGCCGGATTTGATTTTGATGGACATTCAGTTACCGGATGTTGATGGCTTTGAGTTGATGCGCCGAGTTAAAGCAGATCCTGTCTGGGAGTCAGTACCGATGATTGCGGTGACGGCGATGGCGATGCCTGGCGATCGCGATCGATGTTTGGAAGCTGGCGCTTGTGGTTATTTGAGTAAGCCGCTGGATCTGAATTTGACGATCGCTAC